>NZ_JAMYUW010000004.1:0-281518 GCF_040323315.1 Mesorhizobium sp. M0047
ACCATTCGGCGCGCAACCTCGCCATGATCCGCCGCGCGGTGCTCAACATGCTCCGACGCGAGCCTTCAAAGACCTCGCTCAAGCGCAAGCGCCTCAAAGCCCTCATGAACCCGACCTACCGCCAAGCCGTCCTTGCAGGTTAACGATTCATGATTTCGCCCTGGCGGCGCCGGGCCACCGATGGGATTTCAGTTCGGTTGCGAACCTGGCCTTTTGAGTAGGCCTTCGAGCAGTTGCTTGAACGCCACCACCACCTTCTTCGACGTCGCTTCGGGGTCGTTCGAATTGGCGATCCGTTGCGCCGCCTGGCTGCTCGCCCCATTGATCAGCCGCGAGGCAGTTTCGGGGTCGAGGCTGGAGACTACGACCCCCTCCTCCTGAAGCGCCGTCAGATGGCCGGTCATTGAAGCGATGCACGCATTGGCGTTCGGCCATTGTGCCGGATCCCCCAGAACGGCCGGGCCATCCCGGAACATGATGCGCTGGATTTCCGGCTCCAATGCCATCTCAATATAGGTCGTGCATTCGTCGACAAAATGCTGCCAGCGGGTCGGCGCTCTCGACGCGACCTCATCGATGCGTGCCGCCATCTCGCCGTCGATTTCGGTGATGACCGCCTGCAGCAGGCCCTTCTTGTCGCCGAAATGATGATAGAGCGCGCCGCGAGTCAGCCCGGCCGATGCGGTGAAATCATCCATCGAGGCTTCGGCATAGCCGATCGTGCCGAAAGCATGGCGGGCTGCCGCGATCAGCTTGGCACGCGTCTCGGCAATCATCTCCTTGCGGGATTTGTGCATGGCTCCTGGCCCTATCCACATACGAACCGTATGCCAATTGACATACGCGGCGTATGCTCTATTTAACATTCATACGCATCGTATGTAATTGTCGAATCGTGCTTTGTCGAGGAACCAACCCATGCAAAATCCCTATTCGGAGATCTTTCGTGCCCCCGGAACCAAGGGCTTTGCCGCCGCCGGCTTCATAGCGCGCCTGCCGATTGCCATGGCGCCAATCGGCATCGTGGCAATGCTGTCGCAGACGCGTGGCGAGTACTGGCTGGCGGGCGCCGTCGCCGCGACGTTCGCGCTGGCCAACGCTTTTCTCGCGCCGCAGATATCAAGACTGGTGGATCGCCTTGGCCAGACGCGGATCGTGGTGCCCACCACCATCATTTCGGTGCTGGCTTTCGTCGTGTTGGTTGCGGCGGCCAATCAAAACTGGCCGGTGTGGATGCTGTTCGTGTCGGCACTGCTGGCGGCGGCGATGCCAAGCATCCCGGCAATGGTGCGCGCACGCTGGACCGAGATTTTTCGCGGGCGGCCTCAGATGAACACCGCGTTCGCCTTCGAGTCGGCGGCCGACGAACTGGTCTACATAGCCGGGGCATCGCTGTCGGTGGGCTTGAGTGCCGCCCTGTTCCCGGAAGCGGGCATGGTGGCGAGCACGTTATTTCTCGCATTCGGATCGATAGCCTTCATTCTGCAACGCTCGACCGAGCCGCAAGTGCGACCGGTGGAACAGGGCTCTGGCGGCTCCGCAATCCGCCTGCGACCGGTTCAGATCATCACCTTCGCCCTGATCTTCGTCGGCGCAACCTTCGCGACGACGGAAGTGAGCACCGTCGCGATCACCAAGGAGCTTGGGCAACCGGCGGCCGCGAGCTTGGTCATCGGCGTCTATGCGCTCGGGTCGTTCGTGCTGGGCATCATCGTCGGCGCACTCAACCTGCAAGCACCGCTGCAACGCCAGTTGGCCATCGCAGTCGCCCTCGTCGCGCTCGGCACGCTGCTGCCGCTCACCGCCGACACGGTGCCTCTGCTGGCATTGACCGTGTTCATCAGCGGCGTGGCGATCTCGCCGACCTTCATAACCGCCTTCGGCCTGATTGAACGACACGTGCCGGAAGCAATGCTGACCGAAGGCATCACCTGGGTGATGACCGGGATCGGCATCGGCATGGCGCTTGGTTCCTTCGCCGCCGGTGCGGTGGTGGACGCATTCGGCGCCCAGAACGGGTTCTGGGTCTCGGTTGCTTCAGGCACAATCGCGCTGGCTACGGTGCTGCTTGGCCAGCGCAGGCTTGCCACTCACGAATGCGAGCTGGATGGGTGCGAAGTAGCAATCCCGGCCGAGTGATAGCCAGGGTATGTTGAGATTAAGGTCAGGCCGAGCCGAAAATGATGGGTTTCGAGAACCGGAGCGCAGCGGACTTTCAGGTCCGTGAGCACCGGAAGCGCAGAAAGCCATCGTTTGCAGGCCGGCCTCACCTGAATATCGACATACCCTAGAGAATCTCGGTCTTGGCGATATGGATGCCAAAACCTTCGAGGCCGACATAGTGTCGTTCGCGCGAGGCAATCAGGTTGATCGAGGAAATGCCGAGATCCTTGAGGATTTGCGCACCGAGCCCGATCTCACGCCACTCGTTTTCGCGGCGGCGGGCCTCTTCGTGATCCTCGCGGTCGCCGCTCGCCGGCCGCTTGCGCTCCTGATGGGCGACGCCGACAGAGCCTTCGCGCAGATAGACGATAACGCCGCGCCTGCGCTCGCCCATCGCCTTCATGATGGCGTCGAGCCGATGGCTGGTGCCGAAGACATCCGTCACCACATCCTCGGAATGCAGACGCACCGGCACGTCCTCGCCGTCACGGATGTCACCGAAGACGATGGCAACGTGATGCATGGAGTCCCAGGGCAGCGTGTAGGTGAAGACCTGCGCCTTGCCGCCGAGCGTGTCGATTTCGGAGCAGGCGACGCGCTCGACCAGCGTTTCCTTGCGCTGCCGATATCCTATGAGGTCGGCGACCGAAACCTGCTTCAGGCCATGCTCCTCGGCAAAGGCCGCGACCTGCGGGCCGCGCTTGACGGTGCCGTCGTCATTAACCAGTTCGGAAATGACGCCGATCGGCGGCAGGCCGGCGAGCTTGCACAAATCGACCGCCGCTTCGGTGTGGCCCGAACGCATCAGCACGCCGCCCTCGCGCGCGATCAGCGGAAAGATGTGGCCGGGGCGGACGAAATCGGAGGCGCCGACATTGCCGTTGGCGAGGTTGCGCACGGTCAGCGTGCGGTCGTCGGCCGAAATGCCCGTGGTGGTGCCATGCTTGAAATCGACGCTGACCGTGAAAGCGGTGGTGTGCGCCGAATCATTGTCGGCGACCATCGGCGCAAGGTTCAGCCGCTTGGCTTCCTCGCGCGGCATCGGCGTGCAGACGATGCCGGAGGTATGGCGAACGATGAACGCCATCTTTTCCGGCGTGCAATGGACGGCGGCAACAATCAGGTCGCCCTCGTTCTCGCGCCCGTCATCGTCCATGACGACGACGATCTCGCCGCGTTCGAAAGCGCGCAGGGCTTCGACGATTTTCTTCTGGTCGTAAGGCATAAGTGCTCGCTTCGCTCGCAGGGAATAAGGGAGTAGGGCAGTACGGGAGTAGGGAAAAGCAAAAAGATTTGGCTAGCCGGGCTAAGAGCGCAACATAGTCCCCTATTCCCCTATTCCCTTTCCCGTCTGTCCTCGATGACGCAGATAATGATCGGCAAGGGCGCAGGCAACCATCGCCTCGCCGATCGGCACGGCGCGGATGCCGACGCATGGATCGTGGCGGCCCTTGGTCATGATCTCGACGTCGTGGCCGTCCTTGTCGATCGATCTTCGCGGCGTCAGGATCGAGGAGGTCGGCTTGACGGCGAAACGGGCGACGATCGCCTGGCCGGTCGAGATGCCGCCGAGAATGCCGCCGGCATTGTTGGACAGGAACACCGGCTTGCCATCATTGCCCATGCGCATCTCGTCGGCATTCTGCTCGCCGGTGATGCGGGCGGCCTCGAAGCCGTTGCCGATCTCGACGCCCTTGACGGCGTTGATCGACATCAGACCAGACGCGATGTCTTGGTCGAGCTTGGCGTAGATCGGTGCGCCGAGGCCTGCCGGAACGCCGTCGGCGACGATCTCGATCACCGCACCGACCGAGGACCCAGCCTTGCGGATGCCGTCGAGATATCTAGTGAAGACGGGAACGGAAGCCGGATCGGGGGTGAAAAACGGATTTTCCGCGTCGCCGATGAAATTCCAGTTCCAGTTGGCGCGGTCGATGGATTTTTCGCCCATCGACACCAGCGCGCCACGCACCACCATGCCGGGCACAACCTTGCGCGCCAAGGCACCGGCTGCCACCCGCGCGGCCGTCTCGCGGGCCGAGGAGCGGCCGCCGCCACGATAATCGCGCACGCCGTATTTGACGTCATAGGTGTAATCGGCATGGCCCGGCCGGTATTGGCGGGCGATCTCGCCATAATCCTTCGAGCGCTGGTCGACATTCTCGATCAGCATCGACACCGGCGTGCCGGTGGTGATCATGGTCTCGCCGTCCTCGTCGAGGATGAAGCCGGACAGCACCTTCACCTCATCTGGTTCGCGACGTTGCGTCACGAAACGTGACTGTCCCGGCCGACGCTTGTCGAGTTCAGCCTGAATCTCGGCTTGGGTGAAGCGGATGCCGGGCGGACAACCATCGACGACGCAGCCGAGCGACGGGCCATGGCTTTCACCCCAGGTGGTGACGCGGAAAAGGTGACCGAACGTGTTGTGAGACATAGAATGACCCTGCCCGGCAGCGGAGCCGGCTTGACGCATGACCCGAAAATCGAAGCGATGTTCGGAAAGGATCATGCGCAATCAAAAGTGCTACAGCGTCCTTTGCGCGTCCATGAGGCCGCGCGGCGCTGTAGTCTGCTTCTATTGGCGTTTTTCACAGGGGTCAAACTGTGATCTGGCGGATTTAGTTTTGACACATTCGGTTGGTTTCTGCTCTGCTCCATCCGCCGTTGAACGCCCGCCGCCATGCCGGTGCAATGACAAAGAGGAACGACTATGCGTACCCTGATTGGCGCCATTGCCGCCACACTGCTGCTTTCAACCGCTGCTTTCGCTGGCCAGACCGAAGGTTTGATCAAGAAGGTCGACAAGGACGCGCTGACGCTGACGTTGGATGACGGCAAGTCCTACAAGCTGACTGCCCAGACCGATCTCGACGCGCTGACGCCGGGCATGGACATCGTCATCGCTTATGACGTGAACAATGGCGAGAATGTCGTCACCGATATGCAGTTACCGGACAGCGACACGAACTAGGGAATTGGTGCCCTAAAGCCACTCCAGGCTCTTGCCTTCGAGCTTGAGCAAACGATCGTGCCGTATTTCCAGGTTCGCCGCCTCGTCCTCTGCCACATCGAGCACGAAGCGAAACAAGGCGCGCATGACGCCGCCATGGGTAACGCAGATCGTCTGGCGTTCGATTGCGTCGAAATATGGCCTCACGCGTTCGAGCAGCATCTGGTAACTCTCCGCGCCGTCGCCGGGTGGCCGAAAGTTCCATTTGTCCAGAGCGCGCGTCCTGCCCGCTCCGGGATATCGCGCCTCGAGCTCGGGGAAGGTAAATCCCTGCCAATCACCGAAATTGACTTCGACGAGGCGTGGATCCGTTCGATAGGCGCCTGGATCAAGCTCCATCGCGACGCGGATACGCTGCATCGTTTCGCGCGTCCGTTTCATGGGGCTGGCGACGAAATCGAAATCTTCGGGATTTTGGACCAGTTCGGCTAGCCGACGACCGTTTCGGGTCGCCTGCTCGCGGCCAAGAGCATTGAGATCGGTGTCGGCCTGCCCCTGAAGCCGGAATTCGGCGTTCCACGCGGTTTGGCCGTGGCGCACGATATAAACCAGCGGGTACATCAAGTCTTCCGGTGCGGGATCGGGACGGATGACGGTTGGTGGGTTAGTCCTTGACCGTCGAGATATCAGGCGCATCGACCGCCTTCATGCCGACGACGTGGTAGCCCGAATCGACGTGATGCACTTCACCGGTGACGCCGCGCGACAGATCGGACAGGAAATAGACGCCGGAATCGCCGACTTCCTCCTGCGTCACCGTTTGCTTCAGCGGCGAATTGTACTCGTTCCACTTCAGAATGTAGCGGAAATCGCCGATGCCGGAAGCGGCAAGCGTCTTGATCGGGCCAGCCGAGATGGCGTTGACGCGGATCTTCTTTGCGCCGAGATCGACGGCCAGGTAGCGCACGCTGGCCTCGAGCGCCGCCTTGGCGACACCCATGACGTTGTAATGCGGCATCACTTTTTCGGCGCCGTAGTAGGTCAGGGTCAGCAGCGAGCCGCCATTGGTCATCAGCGCCTCGGCGCGCTTGGCAATGGTGGTGAAGGAATAGACCGAAATGTCCATGGTGCGCAGGAAATTGTCGCGCGTCGTTTCGACATAACGGCCGGTCAGTTCGTCCTTGTCGGAGAAGGCAATGGCGTGGACGAGGAAATCAAGCTTGCCCCAGTGCCTGGCGACATTGGCGAAAACCTCGTCCAGGCTCGCCGGATCGGTCACGTCGCAATGGCCGGCGACAAACGCGCCCAGTTCCGCCGCCAGCGGCTCGACACGCTTTTTGAATGCCTCGCCCTGATAGGTCAGCGCGATCTCGGCGCCATGATCGACGCAGGCCTTGGCGATGCCATAGGCGATCGACCTGTTGTTGGCGACGCCAAGAATAAGGCCGCGCTTGCCGGCCATTAGGCCCTGTCCACCCGCCATGTGAGCGCTCTCCGCAAGATTTCTGCTTTGTGGAGTGCCCTATCGCACAGGCACAGAGCCCCTTCAAGCGCTCAAACTGGACAGTGCGGGGGACAAGAGCCGCCGATCAGCCTTTTTGACTGCGCAACAGCGCTTCGAGGGCGCTATCGCCGCCCTCCGGCAGCATGATCCGGACATGGGCGTAGAGATCGCCGTGGCCGCCGGCCTTTTCCGGCAGGCCCCTACCCTTCAGCCGCAGGACCTTGTCGGAGCTCGACCAGGCGGGGATGTTGACCGCGAGCCGGCCGGTCGGCGTATCGACCGGAACCTTGGCGCCGAGCACGGCATCCGCCAGCGTCACCGGCAGATCGGCGTGCAGGTCGCGGCCCTCGATTCGGTAGCGCGAATGCCGGCGAAGATGGATCTTGACCAGCGCGTCGCCCGGCAGGCCTGGCCCTTGCTCGCCCTGCCCCTTCAGCCGGATGGTCTGGCCGTCCTCGACATAGGCCGGCAATTTGACGGCCACCTTGCGGCCGTCGGGGAACATCGCCGTCACTTTTTCGGCGGTCGCCGCCTCCTCGATGGTAACGTCGAGCGTCACGTTCAGGTCGGCAGCGGTCGCGGGCTGGCGGCGATCTCCCATCCCGGCGCCACGCACGCCAGAAAAAGCATCGCCGAAAATCTGGCTGAAGATGTCGCTGTTGCCGTCGAACGGATCGCCGCCCGGGCGGCCGGAGCGGAATTCGAATCGCGAACCGCCAGGCCCTTGCTGCCGGCGAAATCCACCGAAGGGATCGCCACCACCGGCAGCGCCCTCGAAGCCCTGGAATCGCGGCTTGCCGTCGGCGTCGATCTCGCCGCGATCGAAAGCGACACGATTCTTCTCGTCGCCGACGATCTCGTAGGCCTGGTTGGCCGCGGCAAATCGGTCCTTCGCCTTGGGATCATTCGGATTCTGATCCGGATGATACTTCTTGGCGAGTTTCCGATACGCCGATTTTATGTCCTTGGCCGATGCGTTCTTGGCAACGCCCAGCACCTCATAGGGGTCGCGCATGCTTACTGCCCTGGCGAAGAGTTGAGTCTCTGGTTGCTCCCTATATGCGCTCGCATAGGAAGAAATTCCAGTGCTCGAGCAGCATATCAAAAGCGGAAGATCATAGCTTGTTCCAAAAGTCGGCGGTTGAGGATTGGCGAGGGATTTTTGTCGATCCGGAAGGAACCGATCGCAGCCGATATCGGGATATCGGCAAGATTGGCAACGCGCCGGGCGACGAAAAAGATTCGCCGAGCCCGATCCAATCGACTTTCAGAACACGCTCAGAGCGCCCTGAAGTCCTGCATGCGCCAGCCGCCGGCGCTGGCCAGGCACAGTTCGCCTTCGAACATGGCAACGCCGTCAAAGCTTTCGCGTGAGACCTTGAAACGGCGGCATGTCTGGCCCTTGTCCTTCAATTCCGCCAGTCCGGTAATGGAACCGCGTGACCCGGTGCCGGGATTGGCCCACGGCACTGCCTGTCCGCCGAGTTGTTCGATGTCGGCCGAGGACACCGCGTTGCCGATCGTCGTCTGGTCGGAATCGCGATCCAAATTGGCCGGCACGGCCGAGACAGATGTGCTGCTGGTCAGGATGGAGCGGTCGACTTCGGCCTTTTCCAGGCTGACGCCACCGGCGCCACAGGCGGCAAGCGGCAACGCGACTGCCACGATCGCGACTTTCGCGCTGGCCGAAGCGATAACGCCCCATTGCCTGCTGTCAAAAGCTCGCGCAATACGCGACAATCGGCAACCTCCCCCTGGCTTCGTGATAATTTGGGCTTCGTGACAAATTGAGAAAAACTATGAGTGACACAGAGTTAACAAGCGGTGACTTTACCGAGGCTGCGGAGCCCTTTCGCCTCTTTGCCGCATGGCTTGAGGACGCCACGAAGAGCGAAATGAACGATCCCAACGGCGTGGCGCTGGCGACCGTCGATGGCGACGGCATGCCGAATGTGCGCATGGTTCTGCTCAAGGGGTTCGATGAAAGCGGGTTTGTCTTCTATACGAATTTCGAGAGCGCCAAGGGCCAGGAAATTCTTGGCAGCATGAAGGCGGCGATGTGCTTCCATTGGAAATCGCTGCGCCGGCAAGTGCGCATTCGCGGACCGGTGGAGATCGTCAGCGACGCCGAGGCCGACGCCTATTATGCAACGCGGCCGCGCGGCAGCCGCATCGGCGCCTGGGCCTCGAAACAGTCGCGGCCGCTGGAAAGCCGTTTCGCCCTGGAGAAGGCGGTGGCCGAATACACGGCGCGCCATGCAATCGGCGAGATCCCCAGGCCAAAGCACTGGTCGGGCTTTCGCATTGTCCCTCAGACGATCGAATTCTGGCACGACAGGCCATTCCGGCTACACGACCGTGTCGTCTTTTCCCGCAATGCGAAAGGCGGCTGGGACAAGACCAGGCTTTATCCGTGAAAGAGAGGCTCAGGCCTTCTTCCTGGTCATAAATGCCGTCAGCGCGGCGCGCGCCTCATCCGATTTCAGCCGCTCGCGAAAATACTCGTTCTCCTCGCCGATACGGGTGACGAGGTCATCGCGCGAGCCACGCATCAGCTCGCGGGCGATCTTCAGCGCCTGCGGTGGCTTGGCCGCGATCTGGCCGGCCGCCGCCAGCACCGCGGCTTCGAGTGCTGCTTCCTCGACCACCTCGTAGATCAAGCCGGCGACCTTCGCCCGTTCGGCCGAAAGGCCCTCGCCGAGGCCGAGCAGCGCAAACGCTCCTTGCTGTCCCAGGATTCGCGGCGCCAAAAGGCTGGATCCCGCCTCGGGCACGAGACCGAGGTCGACGAAAGGCGTCCTGAACACTGTGCGCGGTGTGGCGAAGGTCAGATCGCAATGCAGGTTGAGCGTCGTGCCGATGCCTACCGCGATGCCGTCGACGCCGGAGACGATGGGCTTCTCGACCCTGGCCAGCGCCATCAGGAAGTCCCAGACCTCGGTGCCGCCATCCCCGCCGGTGGCGACGACCATGAAATCGGCTAGATCGTTGCCGGAGGAGAAGGCGCCGGGCACGCCCAGGAAGACATGGACGCGGACCGCAGGATCGGCGTCGCCTTCGGCCAGGGTTTTCGACATTTTCGCATACATGGCGCGCGTCAGCGCGTTCTTCTTGTCAGGCCGGTTCATGCGGATGATCTGGATGGCGCCCTGGCGCTCGACGAGGATGTGGTCTGTCACGGTCTATTCCTTGTGAACGTCAGGCAGAAACCAGCGTCTTGCCGGCGGCGGCAAGGCTCTCGGCGCCTTCGACAACGCGATCCTTCAAGGCACCGACCTCGCCGATCAGGTTTTCGGCGAAGAAGCGGCAAAGTGCGATGCGGCTCTGATCGGCAAGAGCGCCCTGCGCCAGATAGGCGCCGCCGGCGGCAAGCGAGATCAGCCTGAGATAGGGCGTAGCACCTGCCAGCGCCTCGTCCGGTCGGCCATCGGCCGCCAGTTTCTGCAGGAAGCGGGTCGCTTGCGTCAGATCGGCAAGTGCTGCGTCGAGAGCATCGGCGGTGCGGCCAAAACCCTGCAGGTTCGAGGTTCGCACCGCTCCTGCCACCGCAGCCAGTTCGGCTATGAAGCCATGCACGTGGTCGTCGCCGCCGAGCGGCAGCTTGCGCATCACCAGGTCGATCGCCTGGATGCCGTTGGTGCCCTCATAGATCGGCGCGATGCGGGCATCGCGGTAGAGGGCCGCCGCGCCCGTCTCCTCGATGAAGCCCATGCCGCCGTGCACCTGGACGCCGAGCGAGGCAACTTCGACACCGACATCGGTCGAGAAAGCCTTGGCCAGCGGCGTCAGCAGGTTGGCCCGGTCGCGCCAATGCGCCGCCTCGTCGCCGTCCGAGACGCGTGCCAGGTCGATGGCATAGGCACAGGAATAGCTGATCGCGCGTGCGATCTGCGTCAGCGCCTTCATGGTCAGGAGATTGCGCTGCACGTCGGGGTGATGGACGATCGGCGCCATGCCGGCGCCAGCGTAGCTTGCCGCCTTGCCTTGTCGGCGCTCATTGGCATAGGCAATCGCCTTCTGCGTTGCGGCCTCGGCGACCGCGACGCCCTGCATGCCGACGCACAGCCGCGCATTGTTCATCATCGTGAACATGCAGGCGAGGCCCTTGTTCTCCTCGCCGATCAGCCAGCCGATGGCGCCCGGCTTGGCGCCCTGGAAGCCATCACCATAGATCATGGTGCAGGTCGGCGAAGCATGGATGCCGAGCTTGTGCTCCAGGCCGGAACAGAAGACGTCGTTGCGGGCACCGAGCGAGCCATCGTCGCCGACCAGGAATTTCGGCACCAGGAACAGCGAGATGCCGCGCGTGCCGGCCGGTGCGTCGGGCAACCGCGCCAACACCAGGTGGATGATGTTGTCGGTGAAATCGTGCTCGCCATAGGTGATGAAGATTTTCTGGCCGAAGATGCGGTAGCTGCCGTCACCGGCCGGCTCGGCACGGGCGCGCAAGGCGGCGAGGTCCGAACCCGCCTGCGGCTCGGTCAGGTTCATCGTGCCCATCCATTCGCCGGACACAAGCTTTTCGAGATATTTTGCCTTGAGGTCTTCGGAGGCGTGTTTGTCGAGAGCTTCGACCGCACCCATGGTCAGTGTCGGGCCGATGCCGAAAGCCATGGCGGCGGAGTTCCACATTTCGAGCGCGGCGACGCCGAGCATGGTCGGCAGAGCCTGGCCGCCATAGGCTTCAGGCCCGGACAGTGCATTCCAGCCGCCATCGATCCAGCGGCGATAGAGTTCCTTCCAGCCGGGCGGCGTGGTGACGGCCGCCCCCTTCAGCAGCGCACCTTGTTGGTCGCCGATCTTGTAGAGCGGTGCCACCTCCTCGGTGGCGAAACGGCCAGCCTCGGCAAGGACGGCATCGACCAGATCCTCGCCGAGATCGCCGAAGGTGCCGGCCTCAAGGGCGGATTTCATGCCCGCCACGTGCTTCAGGGTGAACGCGATGTCCTCGACCGGTGCCCGATACATGCCGCTCGATCCTCCTGATGCATCAGCCACGCCGACCCTAAAGCCAGCGCCGCTGCGAAACCATCCGCCTTTGGGCGGGCTCCCTTCTTCTTTTTACGTAAGCGTCAAATTTTGTCACGCGGATTTTGCAATCGCTGCGGCACGTATTAAATCAATCGAAGCCGGATCAAATCGACCGGCGACAGACCAGGACCAGCCGACCGGAACCGCCCCATGCTTGCCAGACCCGACGCCTATCGCTGCATCGAATGCGGCCTACCCTACCGCGCGGCAGGGTTCCGGTATTATCAAGGCAGGCTGGAAAACGGCGCCGCTTATTGGTCGGATCGCGGCATATTGTGCTCGCCGCAATGTTCGCTGGCCCACCACCGCAAACGCGCGGCCGAAGGCACGCTGCGCCGGGAGCCGGCGCCCGACCCGTTTGAGGTTCAGCCGCTTGTCCGGCGATGACGACCGGATCAAGGTGATCACGATGCCAAACAAACAGACCGGTACCGGCCTCGAAGCAGACCAGGAGGCAGCTCAGCCCTTCAATGAAGAGGCCGACATCATCCACCTTTCGATCAAGGATCAGATGGCGTTGGTGGAAGCGATTGTGAACCCGCCGGAACCGAATGAAGCGCTACGCAAAGCCGCAAATGCCCACAAACGGCTGGTCGTTGAATCTCGGTAACTTTCGCCTTCATCGTCGATCCGCCAAAGGCCGCATAACCGCGGCTCCTGGCTGAAGCACTTCCTTAACCATAGCGGTTCAGCATCTGTCTTTGATCAACGGGGATCCCTGTTTGAAAAGGACGGCGCACCTCCTTCGCCGCACAGCGCTCCTCGCTTTCGCGGCGACGATGGCGCTGTCGATGGCGGCAAGGGCTTCGGATTTTTCCGAGCCCTGGAAGAACGCCGATCGCGCCCTAGTCGTCGACGCCTACGAGTATAATTCCATCGACTGGGCCCAGCTCGCCACCGACAAGCGGGTGGTCGGGTTCATCAACAAGGCGTCCGACGGTATGCCGCCGCCCTATTACTGTTTGGGTGATGACACCGAGGTGAAGCTCTGCAAGGCATTGTGGAAACGCCACGCAGTGACGCGCGAACTCTTCCAGACCCGCCGGGTTGTCGCCAAGGCACTCGGCCTGAAATGGGGCGCCTACCATCTCGCCCGCCCCGGCAATCCGGTCGAGCAGGCCAACAGCTTCCTCGATTTCGCCGAGCCCGCACCGGACGATCTCATGGCCCTCGACATCGAGGGCAACGATCCTTCACAATGGATGTCACTGGACGATGCCGAGGAGTTCGTCCGCCAGGTGCATCGGCGCGTCGGCCGCTTCCCGGTCATCTACACCAACGGCAAGACAGCCCAGTACATTGCCGACAACAGCTACAGATACCGGCTCCTGTCGCGGTTGCCACTCTGGTATGCCCGCTACATCAACGACATCGACGTGCATTTTCCGATGGGCAACTGGCAGGGCTACGCACTGTGGCAGTTTTCGGCGCGAGCCAATTGCGGCAGGTTCCGCTGCCCTTACAGGGTCGCCGGTACACCCAAGGACATCGACGTCAATGTCGCGCCGACGGATGCCGCCACGCTGCGCGCGCAATGGCCGTTCGGTGGGCTCATCGACGTGCCGCCCGACTATCTCGCCTCGATACCACTTCCCGTCTCACGCGAAGCCGGCCTTGCCGGCAATGTCACCATCACCTACGCCTCGGTGGCGGCGCCGCCGACCTTCGAGGACATGGTTGTGGCGTTGGGCACGCGCTGGACGAAATTTCGCGGCGGCTTCCGCATGCCTGTCGTGAAGACGGTGCCGCGACGGCCTGACTTCGGCATTGTCCAATATGTCGCCTGGAAGCGGACGGAACAGCGTTTTCCGGCGCAACTCGACGCCGCCTTTGCCGCCGCCGATCCACTCAGCACCGCTTCGACCGAGATCGATCGCGGCCAGCGGTAGACTGCCGTCTCTCCAAAGAGACCTTCAGTTTGACTGCTCGCGCGCAACGGCCTGCCAGCCAATGTCGCGGCGGCAGAAGCCATCCGGCCAGTCGATGCGGTCGAGCGCGGCGTAGGCTCGTCTCTGCGCCTCGCCGACGGTGCTTCCCGTCGCCGTGACATTGAGGACGCGGCCGCCATTGGCGACCAGCGCGCCGCCATTGATGGCGGTACCGGCGTGGAAGATCTCGACACCGTCGCCCGCCGCGTCTTCGACGCCGCGGATGACCGACCCCTTTTCCGGCGTGCCCGGATAGCCCCGGGCCGCCATCACCACGGTAAGTGCGGCCTCGTCGCGCCAACGCACCGAAGTATGGGCAAGCTGCCCGTCGGTTGCCGCGTTGAGCAGAACCAGCAGATCGTCCTTCAGCCGCATCATCAGCACCTGGCATTCCGGATCGCCGAACCGGGTGTTGTATTCGATCAGCTTCGGCCCCTTATCTGATATCATCAGCCCGGCGAACAGTACGCCGGCGAAGGGCGCACCCAGTTCGGCCATGCCGCGCATGGTCGGCTCGACGATCTCGCGCATGGTGCGTTCGACCATCTGCGGCGTCATCACCGGAGCTGGCGAGTAGGCGCCCATGCCACCGGTGTTGGGACCGGTGTCGCCATCGCCAACGCGCTTGTGATCCTGCGCGGTGCCGAAGGGCAGCGCGGTGTTACCGTCGCAGAGGCAGAAGAAGCTTGCCTCTTCGCCGGTCATGAACTCCTCGACCACCACCTCCGCGCCGGCTGCACCAAAGGAACCGTCGAAACAGGTATCGAGTGCGGCCCGCGCCTCATCCAGCGTCATGGCGACCGTGACGCCCTTGCCGGCGGCGAGCCCATCGGCCTTGATGACGATCGGCGCGCCCATCTTCTCGACATAGGCCTTGGCGGTCGCGAGATCGCCGAAGCGGCCATAGGCAGCGGTCGGGATGTTGTATTGGGCACAGAGATCCTTGGTAAAACCCTTCGAACCTTCCAGCTGCGCGGCCGCCTTGGATGGGCCGAAGACACGAATGGCTTGCGCGCGCAAATAATCGGCAATGCCGGCGACCAGCGGCCCTTCCGGGCCGACGACGACGAGGTCGATTTTTTTCTCCTTGCAGAAGACGGTTACAGCGGCATGGTCGGCTATATCCAGCTTCACCAATTCGGCCTCGCCGCCGATACCCGGATTGCCGGGAGCGGCGTAGAGCCTGGTCAGTAGCGGTGACGCGGCGATCTTCCAGGCGAGCGCATGTTCGCGGCCACCGGAGCCGAGAAGAAGAACGTTCATGGCCACCTCTTGATGCCGATCTCTTTGAGCACCCGCTATTGCTCTCTGGACGACGGGTCAAGGCATCAGGGTGCTTTGATCGGAATTTGCGCACGGGAACGGTACCACATGCCGAACTTCGGCGGCGGTATCCGCCGAACAAGTTCCGGCGCTGCTCAGCCCTGATAGACGATCGGGAACCAGTCCTCGCGCAATTTCTGCCCCGGCCGCATGCCATGGCCATGATAGGGCGGCGAGGTGCGACCCGGCCGTTCGACGTAGCGCGCATCGTCACCGACCCAGCGCAGCGACAGCGCCCGACGTCGCGCCGCCGTCAGATTGCCGCGCGCCCCATGCGCGGTCCTGAAGTCGAACAGGATGGCGTCGCCCGGCTCCATTTCCCATTCGAGCACCTTCAACGACGGATCCTTGTCGGGATCGGGCACCGGCAGGTAGTCACCCTCGCCGGCATAAAAATTGCTGTCGTCGAGCCAGCGCACCGGCAGGATCATCTTGTCCCATTTGTGCGAACCCGCGATCAGCCGCAGCGTCGCCTCCTTCACCGGATCGATGGGAATCCAGAAGCTTACCGTCTGCTGGCCATCGACAAAGTAGTAAGGAATATCCTGATGCCAGGGCGTCGGCTTCTGCGTGCCGGGTTCCTTGACCAGCACATGGTCGTGGAAGAACTGCGCGGTGCGCGACTGCATGACCGCCGCCGCCAATTCGGCGGCGGGTGATTCCCGCACCACGCTGACGAATTCGGGAATGCGCTCCCAGTTGCAATAGTCGTCGAAGAAACTGCCGCGACCGTTAGCGATATCAGACGCGGCGGCGCTGCGGTTCTGCATGTTGCGCTCGATGCCGGCGGCAATCGTGTCAACCCAGCCCTTGAAGGCGCCGCGGATGCAGACCGCTCCGTCACGCTGATAGTCGGCGATTACCTTTGCATCGATTGTCTGGGTATCGATTGCGGAAGCCATGGTGTTCTCCTCTTGGAATGAACCGACTATCGCAACCAGCCTTCATTCAGTAAAATAATAACTTTCCATCCGGCACATAGACTGTACCTATGAATGTGACCCTCACCCATTTGCGCTACCTTGTCGCCGTGGCGCGTCACGGCAGCGTCACGGGCGCGGCAAAGATGCTGAACGTCTCGCAGCCGTCGATTTCGGTGGCCATCGACGCGGTCGAGAAGAATTTCGGCCAGAAGCTGTTCGTCCGCCAGCGCGGAAGCGGCGTGTCACCGACATCGTTCGGTCGCGCCGTCGTGGCCAAGGCAAGACAGGTTCTCACCGAGACGGACGAACTCATCGGCCTGGGTTCAGGCAAATCGGCTGTCAGCGGAGAACTGGTGTTGGGATGCTTCGAGGACCTGGCGCCGTTCTTCGCGCCGGCCCTGCTCCGCGCCTTCTCCGGACGTCATCCGGACGTCAAGGTGGTCGTTCGCGACGAGACGTTCGAGACGCTGGGACGACGGCTCGGCGATGCGGCCATCGATCTCGGCCTCACCTATGACCTCAGCCTGCCGACACATTTCGCTCGCATCCTGCTGGGCGAACTTCGTCCGCATGCGCTGTTGCCGGCAGGCCATGCCCTGGCGGATCGCCCATCGGTCAGCCTTGCGGATCTGGCCGCCTATCCGCTGATCACCACGGACCAGCCGCACAGCTGGCAGCACATGCTCGACCTGTTCCGCAGCCGCGGCCTGTCGCCGGTGGCCGACATGACGACGAGCTCGTTCGAACTGCAGCGCAGCATGGTGGCCAACGGCTTCGGCGTTGCGGTCAGCTATACCCGTCCGTACGGCGACCGCAGCTATGACGGGCTGCCGCTTGTCCGCAAGCCGCTGTCCGATCCGCTGCCGATGCAGCGGATCCTGCTCACCTATGACTCGCATCAGCGCGTGTCGAATGCGGCGCTGTCCTTCATCGACGTGGCGAAGGGGTGGTTCGCCAGCCGCGACATCTTTGCCTCGTGAAAGGCTGACGGACCCCGCTCCCGCGCTTGCCGCTTGACGGTTTCCGCCGCTGCTGCCACTCCATGGACATGGAACCTATCCAGTCGAAGGCGGCCCAGGGCCGTGTCGCCGATGCGCCGAACGGCCATTGGGTCTATCGCGTGCTGCCACGCTCGTTATGGCCCTATGCGCAACTTGCCCGGTGGGACAGGCCGATCGGCTGGCAGTTGCTGCTGTGGCCGTGCTGGTGGTCTGCGGCCCTTGCGGCGAGCGCCTATCCGCGCCCCGGCGACCCGCTGCTGTCGCTGCTGCCGGCGCCTTGGTATCTCGTGCTGTTCCTGGCCGGCGCCATCGCCATGCGCGGCGCCGGCTGCACCTACAACGATCTCGTCGATCAGGACATCGACAACCAGGTCGAACGCACGCGCTCGCGGCCGCTGCCGTCGGGCAAGGCGACGCGCCGGCGGGCGTGGCTGTTTGTTGCGCTGCAGGCGCTGGTCGGCCTCGCGGTGCTCATACAGTTCAACAGCTTCGCCATCCTGCTCGGCATCTGCTCACTGGCAATCATCGCCATCTATCCATTCATGAAGCGGATAACCAATTGGCCGCAACTTGTACTCGGCCTTGCCTTTTCCTGGGGCGCGCTTATGGGGTGGGCGGTCGAGTTCGGCGATCTCGATGGGCCTGCAATCATGCTCTATATCGGCTCGATCCTGTGGGTGATCGGCTACGACACGATCTACGCGCATCAAGACAAGGAAGATGACGCCATTGTCGGCGTGCGCTCGACGGCACGCTTGTTCGGCGACAACACCAAATCGTGGCTGGCAGGACTCTATGGCGGCGCGCTGATCTGCTTTGCCATCGCCTTCGCGTCGGCGCAGGCTCCGGTGGTGGCGCTGGCTGGACTGATCGCCGCCGGTGCACATATGGCCCGGCAGATCGCGGTTCTGGATATCGACAATCCGGACCAATGCCTGCGGCTGTTCAGGTCGAACAACCAGGTCGGCTGGCTGATCTTCCTCGGCCTGATCGGCGGCGCTGTGTGGGTGGCGCTGAAGCCGCTGGTGTAGCGGCTTCTTACCTTTTCCGTTCCCTTGTGGAAGGAGGAAGGGTCCCTTCCTACTCCCGCGAAATGATTTCCTGGCCGTCGATGACCAGCCTGAGACCGAGGGCGCCTGCCCTGCGGCGAGCGAGGAAGCGCGGGCGGCGCGTATTGGAAACGCGGCCCTTGCGGCGATCCTGCGGCGGCAGCGTCTTGATGGCGGCGCCAAGCGATTCTTCCAGTGTACGGGCAACGCCGTCCGATTCGATCAGCAGCATCGGCAGACGGTAGGCGTCGGCCCAGGCGCGCCAGTCGGCGGCGACATCGTCGAGATCGTCGGCCACCAGCAGCGGCACCGATAGCATCGGATCGTTGTGCAGGAGTTCCAGGGTCACCGTGACATTGCCGTCCGGGTCCTCCATGGCGCGGGCGGCAACGCCGCGGAACGCATTGGCGGGCAGAACGATGATCGCGGGCAGGCCGCTCATCTCGAGCAGGCGGCGGATCACGGCGCCACGCTGGTCGATGGTGAAGGTCACGTCGCCGTAGTCGTCGCGGGTCGCGTAGCTCACCACTTGCGGCAGGCGAAATGGGTCGAGACGCATGTTGCGTCCCGCCCAGACTGGCTTCAGTCCGGTGTTCATGGATTGCCTTCCTGTCTGTCTCCTGAGAGCCGGTGTCCGGTTCTCTCCGGGCCGGTTTTTCCAGCCTCGTTTGTATGGAGACAGTAGCGCGGGCTCCTTACCGCCCCGCTTAAGAAAGTCGGTTAAATTTTGCTGATCTCAGGGATGGTTATCGGAATGCCACCAGCCACAAGAAGTTGAAAGGATCAGATAACCTTACCGGGATTCATGATGCCGGCCGGGTCGAAGGCGGCCTTCACCCTGCGCATCAGATCGATCGCTATCGGTGGCGCGGTGGCGATCAGTTCGTCGCGCTTCAACTGGCCGATGCCGTGCTCGGCAGAGATCGAACCGTGCAGGCTGCGCACCACGTCGTGCACCGCCTTGTTCATAGGATGATAGAGGGCGAGAAACGCCTCGTCGTCGCCGTCGACGGGCCGCGAGATGTTATAGTGGAGATTGCCATCGCCCATATGGCCGAAGCAGACCACGCGGGCCCCGGCGCTCACCGACGCCACCGCGCCGGCGGCTTCTTCGATGAAGCGCGGGATCGATGCAATAGGCACCGAAATGTCGTGCTTGATCGAGGCACCCTCTGGTTTCTGCGCCTCCGGCAACACCTCGCGGAAAATCCAGAAGGCATCGCCCTGCCCGAGACTTGCCGCGATAACAGCGTCGCCGACGAATTCCTGCTCGAGGCCCGCCGAGAGCACGTCCTCGATCAACGCTCTCGAATCTTCCGATGAACGGCCGGACGAAATCTGCATCAGCACATACCACGGCCAATCGTCGACCAAGGGTCGCACCACGCCCTGGGCATGCGCCAGCGTGAAGTCGTATGGCCGCTTGCCGATCAGTTCGAAGGCGGTCAGTGCTGCCCCGGCGCGGTCCATCGCCAGGCTAAACAGGGAGAGCGCGGCTTCGGGCGACGACAGGCCGACGAATGCGACTTCCCGACCCTTCGGCTTCGGGAACAGCTTGAGCACGGCGGCGGTGATGACGCCGAGCGTGCCTTCGGCGCCAACGAACAGGTTCTTCAAATCGTAGCCGGTGTTGTCCTTCTTCAGCTTACGCAGATCGTCGAATACCTCACCGGTCGGCAGCACCACTTCGACGCCGAGGCAGAGTTCGCGCGCATTGCCATAGGCAAGCACGCCGGTGCCGCCAGCGTTGGACGACAGGTTGCCGCCGATCTGGCAGGAGCCTTGCGCGGCCAGCGACAGCGGAAACAGCCGGTCGGCGGCATCGGCCGCCTCCTGCAGCGTCTGCAGGATGACGCCGGCCTCGACCGTCACCGTGTTGGACAGGACATCGATCTCGCGGATGCGGTTCAGCCGCGAAAGCGACAGGATGATCTCGCGGCCGGACCTGTCCGGCACCTGGGCGCCGACCAGCCCGGTGTTGCCGCTTTGCGGCACGACCGGCGTTGCTGTCTCGGTCGCCAGCCGCATGATCAGGCTGACCTCGTCGACGCTGCCCGGCCGCAGCACCAGCGATGTCACGCCGTGCCAGAGCCCGCGCCGCTCAATGAGGTAAGGCGCGATATCCTGCTCGTCACGCAGCGCATATTTGTCGCCGACGATCGCCGCGAAGCGATCAATGAGAGCGGGATCCAGTTTGGCTGAATTTTCGGTCATGCGGAAAACTACGTCGTGGGCAGCATGTTGTCACGAGGGGCGGCGGCACGCGAAAGCCGATCGTTGATCGCCTCGCCCAGCCCGTCGAACGGAACCGGCTCGACGGCGATGGTCAGCGCGCCGCTGCAGTCAAGCTCTTGCATAAAAGCGAACAGGTTGCTCGCCGCCTCGCGCAGGTCTCCGGCTTCGGATAAATTGAGGAACGCGGCGGCGTTTCGCCAGCCTGCCGCCCGTTGGCCGCCGAAGCCGAGCAGGGCTTCGCCCGCACCGACCGTCCCGGCGTTGAGCCGCATCGCAGCGCCCGGCGCATAGTGCGAGCCAAGCATCCCTGGCGCCTCGATGTCGGTGGCACCGCCGCGCAACAGCTCCATGCCGACGGCCGCCTCGATCTCCTCGGCGGCGATGCCACCGGGCCTCAGCAGCCGCAATGCTGCGCCCTCGACCTTGATAATGGTCGATTCCAGCCCGACCGGGGTCGCGCCGCCATCGACGACCAGCTTGATCCGCGCGCCGAGATCCGCCGCCACCGCCTGCGCGGTCGTTGCGCTGATCTTGCCGGATGAATTAGCGCTGGGCGCGGCAAGCGGGTGGCCGAGCCTGGCGATCAGGTCAGCGCCAAAACCCCTCGGCATGCGCAAGGCAATCGTATCGAGCCCGGCAGTGACCAGCGGATGGATGCCGTTGCCGGGCCGTTGCGGCAGCACCAGCGTCAGCGGACCGGGCCAGAATGTCAGCGCCAGTTTCTTCGACAGCGGATCGAACAGCGCGTGGCGTTCTGCCATCGCCATATCGCCGACATGGGCGATAAGCGGGTTGAAGCGCGGCCGTCCCTTGGCTTCGAAGATGCGCGCCACACCGATGCCGTTGGTGGCATCGCCGGCCAGCCCGTAGACGGTTTCCGTCGGGATGGCGACGACATCGCCACCCCTGAGCAGCGCCAGCGCCTGCTCCATCGCCTCGCCGACGGCAAGAATTTCAGCCACTCTCGTCACCTCGCAGATGCGGGTTGCGTAGTACGATGGCGGCCGTTGGGCAAGTCGACTGTTATGGCAAGGCATTGTCGGACAAGCCTGGGCTTTGGCGATTTATCAATTCCTAAAATGCTATGCTTCCACGAAAGCCGGTATCAATTCGGGCCTGCTATTGTGCAGTCTCTGGGCAAAGGGGAGAGGTCATCGTGTCTGTGCGTATCCTGCTGGGTATAGTTCTTGCGGTGGCAACCGGCGGGGCTCAGGCCTCGTCTCTCGTTTTCCCGGGCGCGTCGTCCGCGACACCGTCGATCATCAAGCTGGGCGCACCTAAGGCCAGCGATGCGAAGTCGGTGGTGGCGGTCGGTGATGCCCAGCCCGGCGTCACCGATGAAAAGGTGGCAGCGATCCCGGACAAGCCGGAGGCCAGGCATGGCTTCCAGCCAAGCCCGATGGTCATTCGCGGCGGCATTGCCGGTCCTGCCTTCTCGGCTCCGACGCCAACCGCCGAACCCGCCGCAGCTGCTGCGCCAGCCACAGGCACCGAGCCAGCGGCAGGCACTGTGCCGGCAACGGCCACCGCCTCCGCAGCCCCGTCGGGCAATGCCGAGAACCAATCCGCCCCGCCGAACGCCCCGGCGCCGGCGCCCGGTCAGCGGATGCCTCCCAATGGCTATTCCAAATAGCTTCGGCTCACGATCGCCTGGCATTGATGCGTGGCTTGACTGCCGTCTGGCGCCCGGCGCACCATTGCCAGGCCGTTTCAGTTTTATGTCAGCCGCTGGACGCTATCGCGTCGAGCGGCCCCGGGAGACGGGATTTCATCGTTAGGGGCAAGGGGGTTAGATCATGAGAAAATTCAAAGCCGTTACCGCGGCAGGGCTTCTGCTGGCTTCATTGCTTGGCGGCACGGCTCATGCCGATGAGATGCTGGGATCCTATGTCGCTCGCATTTCCGATCGGGACCATCAGGCGAGTGACGGCTATGCGCTGGACAATGCCGCGCAAATGGTACGGCAGGACCGCGCCAACTGGCACAAGTTCCACCGCCGCGACAGCGACGACGAGGGTGATGGCTGGTTCAGGACCAACGACCAGCGCGCCGATCTGCAACGCATGCTGGAGCGTGGCGGCGCGATGAGTTCATCGACCAAGCGCGCAATCGTCAATGGCGAACCGCTGATCCAGGTCGACGTCTACGAAAACAGCGTGCGCGTCAGCGTCCTGGAAAACTGAAGGATGCGGAACGACTGACAGACGGGGGGGCGCGTCAGCGCCCCCCCCCCCTCCAAACCAACAAAACGCCGCCGCAAAACAGGCCGCTTCTTCGTTGTCGTCGTCCTCTTCGGACTCTTCGTCGCCTTCGGCCTTCACGCCGTCGTCGCCTTCTTCCTCATCTTCAACGTCTTCGTCGTCATCCGAGAGGTCAGCGGCTTCGACCGCGGCGGCCGCGGCATGATCGAGGATGGTTTCGGAAGTGGATTCGAGCGCCTCGGCGGGAGTTTCTTCTGTCACATCGATGTCGTGATCGGAATTCATGGAAGCCTCCGTGGGGTTTGGGAACATGCCCCTTTTGCCACGGAGAGATCATCGTCATATGACTGTAAGCCGGCTCGAACGGCCGGCTGGAAGATATTTTTTCAGTCCTTAACCGGCAATCTTCGAGAAATCCGCCACCTGACCGGTGGCCGCGCGGATGCGGGCGAGCAGGGCCAGGCGGTTGGCACGCACGGCCTGGTCTTCATCATTCACGAGAACGTGCTCAAAGAATGAATCAACCGGTTCACGCAACACGCTAAGCGCCAGCAGCGCGGCGGAAAAGTCATCGTTTTGAACAGCTTCTCCGGCTTGCTTCTCGGCCTGATTCACCGCCGCAAACAGCGATTTCTCGGCAACCTCGCGCAACAATGCCGGCTCAACGGTTTCGGCAATCACCGTTTTCTTCTTCTCTTCGGCGGCCAGAATGTTGGCCGCGCGCTTGGTTCCGGCGAGCAGGTTCCTGCCGTCCTCCGAGTCGAGGAAGGAGCCCAGCGCTTCGACTCTGCGGACGATCTGCAGCAGGTCGGCATTGGACGATTGGCCGATCTCCCCCCTTGAGGGGGAGATGCCCGGCAGGGCAAAGGGGGGCGCTTGGCGCTGAGAGGACGGCGGGACAGCGCCCCTCTCTGTCGGCTTCGCCGACATCTCCCCCTCAAGGGGGGAGATCGGGCGCGAACTTGTCGCCAGCACCGCATCGATCAGGTCGTGGCGTGCACCCTGGTCGCGGAGGTGGACTTTGAGGCGGTCGTGGAAGAAGGCGAGGAGATCGGCGATGAATGGCGAAAGTGATGCTTCCAATTCCATCATTCGCTGGCCGTCGAAGAACTCTCGTTCCTGATCGGCGGCGCCGATGGTTTCCGAATTTGCTTTGGCCAATCCACCCTTCAACAAGTTGGAGATCAAGCCAGCTTCCGACAACAACTGGCTTGCTCCCTTGTAGTCGCGTATGCGGGAATCGAGCATCGCCACCAGACCACGGCACTCAACCCCCTCTCCCGATCGTTCATATGCGGTGAGGGCCGAGGCCACCGTCGCTGCGATGGCGACATCCAGCGAAATCCTGATCCTGTTTTCCAGTATGATCCTCACCACACCCAGCGCCGCTCTACGCAACGCATAGGGGTCCTTCGACCCTGTGGGCTTCTCGTCGATGGCCCAGAAGCCAGCCAGCGTGTCGAGCTTGTCGGCGAGCGCCACGGTGATCGAAACCGGATCGCTCGGTACGCGGTCGGAAGGGCCCTGCGGCTTGTAATGTTCCTCGATGGCCGCGGCCACGGATGGGTGTTCGCCCTGCAGCAAAGCGTATTTGCGACCCATGGCGCCCTGCAGTTCCGGAAACTCGCCGACGACTTCAGTGGTGAGATCGGCCTTAGCCAAGACAGCGGCGCGGGCGGCAAGCGCACTAGTCTCCCCCCTCGAGGGGGAGATGTCGCCGAAGGCGACAGAGGGGGTCGGCACGACGGGACGCGGCGCTACATCGCGGACAGAGGATGTCGGCACTTCACGCGAGACGACCCCCTCTGGCCTGCCGGCCATCTCCCCCTCAAGGGGGGAGATCGACTGCGCCACGATCGGCGCCAGTTCTTCGGCCAGATGCGCAATCCGCTCCACCCGCTCGCCCTGTGTGCCGAGCTTGGCGTGGAAAGTCACCCCAAGATGGTCGAGGCGCGCCATGCGCTGGTCGAGCGGCTTGCTCAGATCGAGCCCGAATTTCTTTGCTGATGCCTCTAGTTCACCGAGATCCGGCAAATCGCCCTGGTCGGTCGTCCAGAAATAGAGCGCGTCGGACAGGCGCGCGCGCACCACCTTGCCGTTGCCGTGGGCGATCTCCTTGCCGCCATCCTTGGCCTCGATGTTGGCGGTGAGGATGAAGCGATTGGAAAGCTGGCTGATCTCCCCCCCTGAGGGGGAGATGGCCGGCAGGCCAGAGGGGGTCGGTTCGATCGGGCTCGGCACAGATGGCGCCAGCGCTTCACGCGAGGCGACCCCCTCTGTCGGCTTCGCCGACATCTCCCCCTCAGGGGGGGAGATCGGGCGCGATGTCACAAAGCACTTCTGGTTGGCGCGGATGGTCAGCCGGATCACTTCAGCGGGTATGGCGAGGAAAGCCTGCTCGAACTCGCCCATCAGCACGACCGGCCATTCGACCAGGCCGGACACCTCTTCCAGCAGCCCGTCGTCCTCGACCAGGTCGAGCCCGTTGGCGAAGGCAAGATTGCGGGCGTCGGCAAGGATGATCTCCTTGCGGCGGTCGGCATCGAGCACGACCTTGGCCGCTTCCAGCTTGGAAACATAGTCGTCGAAGCGGCGCACCGTGATGGCATCAGGCGCATGGAAACGGTGGCCATAGGTGATGTTGCCGGAGCGGATGCCGTCGATCTCGAAATCGACCACCACCGGCTCCTCGGTCTCCGGGCCGAAGGTGCACAGGATCGATTGCAGCGGCCGCACCCAACGCAGCGAGCCGGGCTTGGCCGAGGCTGGGCCCCAACGCATCGATTTCGGCCATGGAAAACTGCGGATGATATCAGGCACCAGCTCGGCGATAATGTCTTCCGCCGCCCTGCCCGGCTTCGAAATATGGGCGATGTAAAAGTCGCCCTTCTTTGGGTCGGAATGGACATGCGCCTCGGCGACGGAAGCCAGCCCTGCCTTGCGCAGAAAACCTCGCACCGCCTGTTCGGGCGCTGAGGTCGAAGGCCCCTTGATCTCCTCGCTTATATCTTTCGAGCGTGCAGTCAGGCCCCTGATATCGAGCGTCAGGCGCCGCGGCGTCCAGTACTCGCGTGCCGCCTCATAGGTCAGCCCCGCCTTGACCAGACCGTCGGTCAGCATCTTCTTCAGGTCACCCGCCGCCTTGCGCTGCATGCGGGCGGGGATTTCCTCGGAGCGAAGTTCTAGAAGCAGGTCAGGCATCAGGGTCAGCTCATGCGGGAGAGAGGTCCGGGCGGGGCATAGCAACTCGGCTGGCCGCTGTCACCCTTTCCACAAATTTTGGCGTCCCTGTCGGGACGAGACGATCCCGCTCGTCCTTGGATCAAAGATTTCCATGAACCTAACGCAGCGCTGAAGCGACCCACGCTCAGGCAGGGAACATTTGGCTCAACGACCATGAAAACGGCATCCAGACTTCTGCAGATCCTCGCGCTCGGCGCCTGCTTCACCGGACAGGTCCACGGCGCCTTCTCGATGCCGGGCGTGCGGCAGGCATTGCGCACGATCGACGGTACCGGCACTCA
The DNA here is from genome assembly GCF_040323315.1 of Mesorhizobium sp. M0047. Taxonomy (NCBI): domain Bacteria; kingdom Pseudomonadati; phylum Pseudomonadota; class Alphaproteobacteria; order Hyphomicrobiales; family Phyllobacteriaceae; genus Mesorhizobium; species Mesorhizobium sp. M0047. The sequence continues at coordinate 25,836 of NZ_JAMYUW010000004.1, forward strand.
GAACGCGATGCCGATTCACGCTTCGCTCGCGATGATGAAGCTGGCCTGAAGCTCAGGCCGCCAAGCCGCCTGCCTGCGTCTTCAAAAATGCCTCCCCGCAGGCTTTCGCCAGATTGCGCACCCGCAGGATGTAGCTCTGCCGTTCGGTGACCGAAATCACGCCGCGTGCATCGAGCAGGTTGAAGACATGGCTGGCCTTGATGCACTGGTCGTAGGCCGGGAAAACCATGCGGTGCATCGGCGCATTGTCGTTCGACGCCGGCGCGCCGGCATCGAGCAGCGCCTTGCACTCGGCCTCGGCATCCTCGAAGTGGCGCAACAGCATCGCCGTGTTGGCGTATTCGAAATTGTGGCGCGAATATTCCTGCTCGGCCTGCAGGAAGACATCGCCATAGGTGACCTTGTCGGCGCCTTCGCGGCCGTTGAAGTTGAGGTCGTAGACATTGTCGACGCCCTGAACATACATGGCCAGCCGCTCCAGCCCGTAGGTGAGTTCGCCGGCCACCGGCGCGCATTCGATGCCGCAGACCTGCTGGAAGTAGGTGAACTGCGACACCTCCATGCCATCGCACCAGCATTCCCAGCCGAGGCCCCAGGCGCCCAGCGTCGGGCTTTCCCAATCGTCCTCGACGAAGCGGATGTCGTGCAGCAGCGGGTCGACGCCGATCGCCGCCAGCGAGCCGAGATAGAGCTCCTGCAAATTGGGCGGATTCGGCTTCAGGATCACCTGATACTGGTAATAGTGCTGCAGCCGGTTCGGGTTCTCGCCGTAACGCCCATCCTTGGGCCGGCGCGAGGGCTGGACGTAGGCGGCGTTCCAGCGCTTCGGTCCGAGCGCGCGCAGCGTCGTTGCCGGGTGAAAGGTGCCGGCGCCGACTTCCATGTCGTAGGGCTGCAGGATGACGCAGCCATAGGCCGCCCAGTAATTGTGCAAGGTCAGGATCAGCCCCTGGAACGAGCGGCTGGGATGCATATGGGCGGGGATTTCAATCGTCACGGGGGCCTCGGCAGCACAGGCTAGCTTGCCGGCACGTCCTAGTGACCCGGCGGCGAGGCGTCAAGCAAGGCGCCCGCCGTCCCCCGCGAACGTACAGTTGAAAGCTTTGCGAGCGGCTGGTCCATTGCCAGCCTTGGGCACCTGAGGTCTGTTCGATGCGTCCACCTCAATGACAACAGGTCAACCATGCCCAGCCCGATCGTCATCCGTCCCGTCACGCGTCAGGACTTCGACCAGTGGCTGCCGCTGTGGGACGGATATAACGCATTTTATGGCCGCTCGGCTGAAACAGCCCTGCCGGGCGAGATCACGGCGATGACGTGGTCCCGTTTCTTCGATGCCTATGAGCCGGTTCATGCGCTGGTCGCCGAGAGCGAGGGACAGCTTCTCGGCCTCGTGCACTATCTCTTCCATCGCAGCACCACGGCGATCGCGCCGAATTGCTATCTGCAGGACCTCTTCACCACACAGGCCTCCCGCGGCAAAGGCATTGGCCGTGCGCTGATTGAGGGCGTCTACGAGCGCGCCCAGGCCGCCGGCTCAGGCAGGGTGTACTGGTTGACGCACGAGACCAACCAGACCGCGATGAAGCTCTATGACAAGATCGGCGAACGTTCCGGCTTCGTCGTCTACCGGAAGCTATTCTGAGGCAATTCCGAGCCTATCGGCGCCTGTCGGGGGCGCAACAGCCATCCACAAACGAAACGGGGCTCCGAAAAGCCCCGTTGCATTCAAAAAAACCGATTTCACCCCTTCGGGGCGGGCACCGGCTCTGGCTTGACCTTCGGGGTTTCCTGCGCCGTGTTGGATTCGATCGGCGGCAGGCCCTTCATCAGCTTCTGTTGCAAGTTGGCCAGCACATCGGGATCGGGCTTCAGGTCGCGGGCCTGGTTCCACTGGAAGGTGGCTTCCAGTTTGCGGCCGACGCGCCAGTAAGCATCGCCAAGGTGGTCGTTGAGAACCGGATCTTCCGGCTTCAGCGACACGGCGCGTTCCATTTCGCGCACGGCATCGTCGAATCGGCCAAGGCGGAAATAGGCCCACCCCAGCGAATCGACGATGTAACCGTCGCTTGGCCTGAGGTCGACGGCCTTCTGGATCATCGCCAGGCCCTCCTTGAGGTTCATGTTCATGTCGACCCAGGAATAGCCGAGATAGTTCAGCACCTGCGGCTGGTCGGGGACCAATTCCAACGCCTTGCGGAAGTTCGGCTCGGCCTTGGGCCATTCCTTCAGCCGCTCATAGGCAATGCCACGCTGGTAGAAGATGTTCCAGTTGGCCGCGGTCGGCGTCTTCAGCGCCTCGACAGCCCTGTCGTAGAGATTGGCGGCCGAGCGGAAATCGTCCTTCGAGGAATAGACACCCCCGAGCGCCAGATAGGCGCGCATGTCGTCGGGGTGGGCGTCGACGAAGGTCTTCAGATGGGTGATCGCCTCCTCATGACGGTCGAGATCGGCAAGGTTGAGGCCGAGCTGCAGCTCCGAAAGCTCCTTCAGCGGCGAAGTGGCGGGGATCCGCCGATAGAGCGCGATGGCGCCCTCGCCGTCCTTCAACTGCTCGGACACTGCGGCGAGTTGCACCAGTGCCGCATCGCTGTCGGGCTTCAGCGCCAGAGCATACTGCAGATAGAGACGGACGAACGGCTCTCCGCCGCCACGGTTGAGCGCGGTGGCGAGATCAAGCAGAATTTCTGAGGCGCCGTCCGACGGACCGGCAGCGAAGGGCGCGATCTTGTCGCCCCTGGCGATCTTGTCGCGCAGGGCGACGATTTCCAGCTTGCCGGGCGAAAACGCCTCGGCCTGATCGAGCACCGACATTGCCTTGGTCTTGTCGCCCTTGCGGGCCAGGAACGAGGCATAGGCCTGCGCATTGCGCATCCAGGTTTCGGGAGCCGCACCACCGGCGGCCGTATCCTGCATGGTCGCGGCGTAGATCGCATCAGCCTTTTCGGGCATACCGGACGCATCGGCAATCAATGCGCGATGGAACGACTTGAACAGACCGAACCAATCCGGCCCCTGCAACTTGTCGATGGAGGCCATCGCATCGGCGGCCTCACCGGCGCCTTGCTGCGCCCAGCCGGACATGACCCCGGAGAGCAGCCGGTCGAGATCGGATTCCACCGACAGCTTGAGCCAGTATTGTACCTTGGTGAAATCCTTCTTGTGGAAGGAATCGACGGCCAGCGCCAGGCGCGAGAAGCGCTCGACATCGGGAACTTCCTTGAGCTTGTCGGCATAGACCAGGGACTCGTCGAAGCGGCCTTGCGCGATCAGCGACAGCATCAAGCTTTGCTGCAGGCCGGTGTCGCTCGGGTCGAAGGCCAATGCCTGCTTGTAATAGCCGATGGCGCTGTCGAGGTCATTGTCGCCTTCGGCGATCCGGGCCGCCAGATAAGCGCCCGAAAACGACGTGATCTTGACCGGTTCGGTGGTTTGCTTGGCATAGGCCGGCAGAGCCGAGATCGCCATGCCGGTCACAATTGCCAGCCTTGTCAGCCAGCGCGCACGTCCTTGCCGCATCGTATTCCTTTCAGCCAGGCCCATCTCCGCATCAGCGGGATCGGCGTAGACTCCATCTTCATGATAAAGCATGGCCTTTTTGGGGTCGCGGTTCAATCCGCCTCGAATTTACAATCCGGGCACCCGATTAACAAATCATGGCGACGGCCCACGGTTTTCCGATCTTGAATTTCGGTCATGGCGTCGCGCGGATCGGAGCATATCACAGATTCGACCGCGGGGCTCGACGCCAATGTCAGTGTTCGCCCAGCGAGGCAGACTGCTGCACCAGCGTGTCAACATATCCGCCAGCAGCAATCGTGCTGCACAGCCCGCTCCATTCGCAGCCGCCGCAGGCCTTGCGCACGCGGCCGGCGGAAAACGCCTGCCGCATCCGGGCCAGCATCGACGCATCGAGATCGAGGCTGGCGCCGACGCGGATTGGGAGCGCCAGCAATTCCTCCAAATCCTGTGCCGCGAGCCGATCGCGCTCGTAGACGCTCTCGTTGAGACAATGCGGCTCCGGCTCGTCGAGCAACGGGCCGCAGACATCGTCCGCGCCGGAAACGAGGAGGATGTCCTCGCCCCGGCTCAGGCGCTCCGCGATCCCGTCATAGTTGGCGGTGAAGGCGGGACTGTATCCCTTGCCCACATAGGTGAGCAGGCAAAGGAGGTGATGGGCGCGCAGCCTGATCGTCACGGATTGGCCGGCTTCGCTCTGCCGGGGAGAGCCATGAGTGTCGCGGCACCGAGCGCCGACTTCAGCAGACCGCCGACGATGAATGGCAGGAAGCCGAAGGTGATGGCCTGTTCGGCGCCGATCATGATGGCGAGCCACATGGTGCCGAGAACCAGGCAGGCAAGGTTGCCGAGCAGCATGGCGGCGAAGGCAAGCATCACCCGGTTGCCGTTCCAGCCGAGTTCGGCCAGCCAGCCGACCAAGGCGCCGACGATTGGGAAAGCGAAGAGATAGCCACCCGTTGGTCCGACGAAATGCTGGACGCCGGCGGCGCCTCCGGCCAGCACCGGAAAGCCGACCGCGCCTTCGACCAGCCAAGCGGCGATGGTAACGGCGCCAAGCCGCCAGCCATAGAGTGCGCCGATCAACGTCACGGCGAAGGTCTGCATGGTCACCGGAACCGGCAACATCGGTACTTCGATGTAGGACGACAGCGCCAGGAACAGCGTGCCGAGCACGACGGCTCCAACCTGCCAGGCAAGAGGGCGGCCCTGAAGCCGGAGCGGACTGAACGAGGGCTTGCCGGACGAGAATGCAACGTCTGTCATGGGATTCCTTTGATCGATTGCAAATTATAGATAATTTCTGTTTTCGATCTATTATCGAATCCACAAATCCCCCAAGATAGCAAGCCCTGCCTGTGCAAGGCGTCATCCTAGCCCACGATGGCAAAGGCCTCGCGTGTCGTGCCAGAGGCCGTCCTGACCGGCTTGCGGCCGATCCACTGGACATGCCGCCCCAGTGTCGCGGCTGCCGATTCGGTGTTACCCTGCCGCAAGGCGGTGAGTATCGCGCGATGATCCTGGTCGGTGCGTGTCTCCCACTCCGAGCGCCAGGCCGCGAACAGGAAGCGGGCACTTGCCGCGTGCAGGTCGTCGATGGTGGCGAGCAGACGCGGCATGCCGCACGGCGACAGGATCAACCGGTGGAAGGCGCGGTTGGCTTCTTCCCAGGACCTGACATCGCGGGATTTGTCGCCGGCCCTGGTCGCTTCCTCGGCAAGGTCGAGAATGGCCGATGTCAGATGCGGCGCGGCGTGGCGCAGCGCCAGCACTTCGAGCGCGGCGCGCATTTCGGCGACCTCCTTGACCTCGCTCAGGTCGAAAGCCGCGACACGTACGCCGCGGCGCGGCTCACCGACGGCCAGCCCTTGCGCCTCGAGACGGCGAAACGCTTCGCGTACGGGAACATGGCTTGTCTGGAATTCCTCGGCGATATGATCCTGCCGAAGCCTGGCCCCCGGCTCGATCGCGCCGGAGATGATGCGGTCCGCCAGTACCTTGCTGATGCGGACCGCGATGGTGTCGTCTGTGCCCTTTGCCATCTTTTATAGATAATTTGCGGCGAGGCAGCTTGTCGAGACGGCGGGACCGAATTCGCAAAACTTCCAGCGTAAGCCAGAGGAAGCGTCGCTAAAGTCCAGCCTTCAGTTCACCCGGCTTATGCAGAAATCGATGACGTCGATCAGCGCCGATTTCTGCGGCGTCGCTTCCAGCGGCGCCAGCGCATCGCGGGCGATCTCGCCGAAATGGCGGGCGCGCCCGATCGTGTCGGCGATGGCGCCGTGGCGTGTCATCAGGCCGATCGCTTTTTCCAGGCCGGCGTCATCGGTGGCATTGTCCTCGATGGAACGCTTCCAGAAGGTGCGCTCAGCCTTGGTGCCGCGCCGGTAGGCGAGGATGACCGGCAGCGTCACCTTGCCCTCGCGGAAATCGTCGCCGACATTCTTGCCCAGATCCTTGCTGGTGCCGCCATAATCCAGCGCGTCGTCGATCAGCTGGAACGCAAGGCCGAGGTTCATACCGTAGGAGCGCAGCGCCGCACGGTCGTTACGCGTCGCCAAGGCAATGACCGGACCGACTTCGGCAGCCGCAGAAAACAGCGCCGCGGTCTTGGCCTTGATGACGGCGAAATGTTCGTCCTCGGTGGTCTCCAGGTTCTTGGCGGCGGCAAGCTGCATCACCTCGCCCTCGGCGATGATCGAAGCCGCGCTCGACAGGATGTCGAGCGCCTCCAGCGAGCCGACATCGACCATCATGCGGAAGGCCTGGCCGAGCAGGAAGTCACCAACCAGCACGCTCGCCTGATTGCCCCAGATCATGCGGGCGGTCTTCTTGCCGCGGCGCATGCCGCTCTCGTCGACGACATCGTCATGGAGAAGCGTCGCCGTGTGCATGAATTCAACCGCCGTGGCGAGCTTGACGTGGCCCTCGCCGGCATAGCCGAACATCTGCGCGGCGGCGAGCGTCAGCATCGGCCGCAATCGTTTGCCGCCGGACGAGATCAGATGGTTGGCAATTTCGGGGATCATCTCGACGTCGGAGCCGGCCTTGGACAGGATCAATTCGTTGACGCGCCCCATATCGGCCGCAGTCAGATCGATCATCTCCTTGATGGAGGCGGGCTCCCGCTTCCCGTTTTCGATGTTGAGAACGACACCCACGACAATCACTCCCGTCTTGGTATAACGCGTGCGACGGCACCCTTAATCCCTGCTTGGACTCTAGGGCGGCAGGCACATCCACGGCAAGAGGCGAATTGGCGCGGCGGCGATGACAGGCTGTCAACTGGCGGCGAAGGAAGTTCTGCTTTGCCAGGGCAATCCACCTACCCGTTTACATCAGCGCTGCAAACTGAGAGTTTCGCCCGATGATAGAGCTCATTCGCACCAACGACGCCGTCATTATCTCCTTTGTCGAATCGCTTATGCGCGATGCCGGCATCGGCTGCTTCGTCGCCGACCAGAACATGAGCGTGCTCGACGGCTCGCTCGGCATCCTGCCGCGGCGCGTCATGGTCGACGCCGACAAGGCCGACGCGGCACGGCGCATCCTGACGGATGCCGGCATCGCCAACGAGATCCGTGGAAAATAATGCCCGCCGCGCCGGCCACCCTTATCCCGGACACACCGGCCCATACGGTCGATGCTTTCCATCGCGGCCGGTTCTGGCTCGTGCAGCCCAAGCAAGGCGGTCATCGCGCCGGCATGGATGCGATGATGCTGGCCGCGTCGGTGCCATCTTCCTTTGGCGGGCGTCTGGCCGATTTCGGCGCCGGAGCCGGGGCTGCGGGCCTGGCGGTGCTGTCGCGCTGCCTGGCGGCCGAGGCCGTGCTTGTCGAACGCGCGCCGGAAATGGCGGCCTTCGCTGCGGCCACCCTTGCCCATCCCGGCAATGCCCATCTCAGCGATCGCGCCTCGGTGGTCGTCGCTGATGTTACCGTATCGGGCCGGGCGCGGGCGTCCGCCGGCCTCGCCGACAACGACTTCGACTTCGTCATCATGAACCCGCCTTTCAACGCCGCGCGGGACCGCGCCACATCCGATCGCCTGCGAAAGGAAGCGCATGTCATGGAGGATGGAGCGTTCGAGAGCTGGATCCGGAGCGCCGCGGCGGTGGTCAGGCCGCGTGGCCGGCTTGCCGTCATCGCCCGACCCGAACAGCTCGGCTCGATTCTCGATGCAATCGCCGGCCGCTTCGGCGATGCCGAGATGCTTGCCGTCCACCCGCGCCCAGACGCGGCGGCGATCCGCATCATTGTGCGGGCGGCGCTCGGCGCACGGGGAAGACTTGCCATCCGGCCGCCGCTGATGCTGCACGCGCAGTCGGGCAACGGTCCTGATGAGCGCAGTGAAATGATCACCAACGGGCTTGCCTCTTTGTTCGGAGATTGAGCTATTCTTGGGGCCCACATTGCTGTTGGCCGGGGAATCCCTACATGCCAGCAACCCATCGACCGGAGACCGTGCCCTCGTGAAACGACTTATCAACCGCCTGCTGCCGAAATCCTGGCGCTCCACCGTCGTCACCATTCCGGTCATCCGGCTGCACGGTACCATCATGGCCGGTGGCGGCCAGTTGCGGCCGACCCTGTCCCTGGCCTCCACCGCCGGCCTCATCGAGAAAGCGTTTTCCTACGACGCGCCGGCGGTCGCCATCTCGATCAATTCGCCCGGCGGCTCGCCGGTGCAGTCGCGGCTGATCTTCAAGCGCATCCGTGATCTGGCAACCGAAAAGGACAAAAAGGTGCTGGTTTTCGTCGAGGACGTTGCGGCATCGGGCGGCTACATGATCGCGGTCGCCGGCGACGAGATTTTTGCCGATCCGTCCTCCATCGTCGGTTCGATCGGCGTGGTGTCGGCCTCGTTCGGCTTCCCGGAACTGATGAAGAAGATCGGGATCGAGCGCCGTGTCCACACCGCCGGCCAGAACAAGGCAGTGCTCGATCCGTTCAAGCCGGAGAAGAAGGAAGACGTCGAACGGCTGAAGGCGTTGCAGCTCGAGGTGCACGGCACGTTCATCGACCTCGTCAAGGAGCGGCGCGGCACCAAGCTGAAGGACGATCCGGACCTGTTCACCGGCCTGTTCTGGACCGGCATCAAGGGCCTTGAACTCGGCCTGGTCGATGCGCTCGGCGACATGCGGACGGTGCTGAAGACACGCTTCGGGGAGAAGACCCAGCTCCGGCTGATCACGGCACCGCGCGGTCTCCTCGGCCGCTTCGGCCTATTCGGCTCGAGAATGGGCTTTTCGGTGCCCGACATCGCCGCCGCGGCCGCGAGCGGGGTGATCGATGCGGCGGAAGAGCGCGCATCATGGGCGCGCTTCGGGCTTTGAAAACCCGGCGAAACCGTCTAGCATAAGAAGCTTGAAATCTTATGCATGTCGTGTTCCCAAAACCGGATCCACCTTTGGGCGACATGTATCAACCGACCTACCGGCCGCCTTCGCCGGCCCAGCGTGGGAGGAGTTTTGGCATGCCTCAGATCATTTTCTTCACCGTCGTTGGCGTCGCCGCCTATTTCGGCTACCGCACTTTCATCCGCGAGGCCGAGCGCGTGACCGCCAAAGTGCGGCGCACCGAAAAGCAGGCGGCCAATGGCGCGATGGGGACGCTGGTCAAGGATCCGAAGACCGGCGAATACCGGCTGGCCAAGGACTGAGCATCATTTCACATGTGACTGACGCGGTGGACATCCACACCGGTTCACGCACCTGGCATGCGCACGCCAAGATCAATCTTGCGCTGCATGTCACCGGCAGGCGCCCTGACGGCTATCATCTGATCGAGAGCCTGGCGGTGTTCACCCGTTTTGGCGATAGGGTCGAAATCGCGCTGGCCGAAGTTGATGATTTTGTCGTGTCAGGCCGCTACGCGCCGGCCGTCCCTGTCGACGCCAGCAATCTGGTGCTTAGGGCGCGCGATGCCCTGCGACAGGCGGTCGGGCAAGAGAAGACCCCACCTATCTCGATAAAGCTCGAAAAGAACCTGCCGGTTGCCTCCGGCGTCGGCGGCGGTTCGAGCGACGCGGCAGCCGTGCTGCGCGGGCTGGTAGAGATATGGGCCCTGGATATCGATGGCGTCGAGCTGGCGCGGATCGGCCTCTTACTTGGCGCCGACGTGCCGATGTGCCTGGCCGCTAAGCCGCTGGTCGCGCGCGGCATTGGTGACGAGCTTTCGATGGTGCCGGATTTTTCGACGCTGGGGCTGGTGCTGGTCAATCCGGGCACGCCGGTCTCGACGACCGACATCTTCGCAGCGCTTGCCCGTCGCGACAGCGAAGCGCTACCGCCGCTGCCGCGCAGCATCGACTTCCACAGCCTGCGCAACTGGCTGGAGATCACCCGCAACGATCTCGAGCCGGCAGCCATTGCGATGCAACCCGCTATCGGCAGGGCACTTTCCTGGCTGAACAAGGCTGGATCGGGTTTTTCACGCATGTCCGGGTCGGGCGCCACGTGCTTCGGCTTGTTCGAAACCGGCAATGTCGCCAAGCGCGCCGCCGCCGAGATCCGTGGTCGCCAGCCCGACTGGTTCGTCGCCGCGACGCGCAGCATCGCCTCGGAGGGAGCTGATGGCCAGAATTGACGAGAGCCGTTCCTTCATTCCCATACGCATCGCGGTGCTGACCGTTTCCGACACGCGCGGCCTTGCCGACGACAAATCCGGCCAGACGCTGGCAGACCGCATCGCCGAGGCCGGCCACATACTGGCTGCCCGCGATATCGTCACCGACGACCGCGAGAAAATCCGCGACACGGTTCTGGCGTGGTCGCGGGACAGGGATATCGATGTCGTCATCACCACCGGCGGCACCGGCTTCACCGGGCGCGACGTGACGCCGGAAGCGCTGGAGCCAATCTTCGAAAAGCGCATGGACGGCTTTTCGGAAGTGTTCCACCGCATCTCCTACGACAAGATCGGCACCTCGACGGTCCAGAGCCGGGCGACCGGCGGCGTCGTCAACGCCACTTTCGTCTTCGTGCTGCCGGGCTCACCCGGCGCCTGCAGGGACGCCTGGGACGGCATCCTGAAGGCGCAGCTCGACTACCGGCACATGCCGTGCAACTTCGTAGAGATCATGCCGCGTCTGGACGAGCATCTGCGGCGCGGCAAATCGGCTCCCTAAAAGCCGAGGCCAAGCGGCGGCTCCACGGGCGCTGCGCAAAGCCCGGCGCCGTGCTCACCGGATGCCTGTCGAGATGAACTTCGGGTCGTCAGCTCTCAGCGGATGACCGGCTCGCCATGAAAGCGGCGGCGCGACGGCGGCGATACGCCGAAGCCGACTTCCATCATCAACCTCGGCCTGCGCGACGGCACGGTGCCCATGTGGAAGCCGAAGGGGTCCTCGACGAAACCTAGTCCTGCTTCTCCAGTCAATGTCACCGGGCTCTGCTCGCCATAGACATCCAGGACCTCTCGCGCGGAATGGCCGACGAGGAGGGTGAGTTGATGCTTGAGGCTGCGTCGCTTGTGGCTGCCTCGCACATAGACGTGTGGACCGGTCTCGGCATCGACCGGCTTGAGGTAGAAAAAGAATTTCAGCATGCGCCAATCGTCGAGGTCGAAATGATACTTGCCGAGCGAGGCGAGGTTCTTGTCGGCGTCCGAAGCGGCACCCGTCGGAAAACTCCACCAGACCCGCGTCGTGATCAGTTTTGCCTGACCGCCGAGATAGTGCGCGGCAATGTCTAGAAGCAGCGGGTCGCGCTGGATGGCGAGCGCCGCCTCGCAATCAAGGATTCGCTCGAAAAAGTGCCCGCTGAGCAGCGAGCGGCCAAAGCGCTTCTCAGCTTCCGCATGTTCATCCGGCATGAATTCGAGACGGCGGTCGAAATTGCCGAAGCAAGGCGTGCGCTGGGCGAAATCGGCGATCTCCTCATGGATATCAGACGGCAGGACGAGGCCCGAAAACAGCCCGTCGGTGCGCAGCGCTTCGACTACTGCCTCACGTTCGACACCGGCGAACATCGTATCCCCCGTATCCGCGACCGGGCGGGCGCGTTTTGCGCCCAGCCAATGCATGCGGCGCCCGGGCATAGTGCGCGCCAGCACAAACATCGGCAGCCAGGCAGGGTTTTCCCGCAGGTCCGTCAGATAGGTTGGAATGCGCACGGCGATACGCCGCAGCAGACTGCCGTTGCGCGCAATGGCCTCTAGGCTGGCCGTGCCGGATTTGTCGGGCGTTGGAAGATTCATCGGGTCCTCGATATAAGGGCACCACCAATGCTGCATCGGTGTTCACCACTCGGCATGACCCAAACCCAACTCACCCGCTTTGTCCGGAAGCTAACCGCGTGTCAGATTTTGTGCAATGCACAATGACCAGAGCAGGTGCAAAAAACTCAGCGCGGAGAGCGGCGTTCCCGCTTCGCCGGCGCCATCCAAATCTCGGCGTCGAGCCGCTTTGTCGCGAGGCCGCGGGCGATGGCCTCGGCGCTGACGGCACTCCTGGCCGAGGCCTGACGCTTGGTGATCAGCAATCCGTCGGCCAAGGCACGGTTTGCGGAAAAGACGCGAGCCAGGAACGGCTTGCGGCTGCCGCGCGCCCGCGAAAACCGTGCCGCCATGGTTTGCCTGGCCGTATGGTCGACGACCGCGTCGATCCAGCCCTCCATCAATCGTGCGCCCGGCTCCAGAAGCAGCAACCAGTCCCCCTTGGCTTGCCGGATCCCCGTGGCGATGCCGCCCGTCACGTAGTGACAGCCGGCATGCTCGGCCACACGATGCGTCTGGTCGGTAGAGCCCGTGTCACAGACGATGACGTCACGCACCACGCCCTCAACCGCGCCGCCAATCAGCGAGGCGAGCGTGCGGGTAAGCCCTTCCTCGTCATTGCAGGTTTCGATGAGAACACTAAGCATCGTTAGCCGATAGCGGAAAGCGCGGCATAGCGCCAGTTATCCAGCGAGCCATAAAAAGTTCTTGCTTTGTTCTCATCAACAGAATAGGAATAATTTCATGAACAGAGCGATTCGACACAACACGGACAGTCCTTGGGAGCGGGCGAAGATGGAACAGATCGTGCGCGCCGACATTGCAGCTTTCGGAGCTGGACGGGCCGAGATGGCCAATGCGATGATCGAGCAGAGTGGCGTGCGTGTCCGGCCGGACCGCAACCGCGGCAGGTCGGCAGGCATCAATCCGTCCGGTCGGTTCGAGCCGGTCAGCCGGCATGTTTTCGACGATGGCTGGAATTCGCTGGAAGAACTGCCGCCCTTCAAGACCGAAGTGCAGGTCGAGAAGCCGCGCACCATCATCACCCGCAACGAATCGCCCGATATCTCCTTCGATCGTTCGATCAACCCTTATCGCGGTTGCGAGCACGGCTGTGTCTATTGTTTTGCCCGGCCGACGCACTCGTTCATGGGTCTGTCGCCGGGTCTGGATTTCGAATCCAAGTTGTTCGCCAAGCCAGATGCGGCGCGCTTGCTCGACAAGGAGCTGTCGAAGGACGGTTACCAGCCACGAACCATCGCTATCGGCACCAACACCGACCCCTACCAGCCAATCGAGAAGCAATACCGGATCATGCGCGAGATCCTCGAAGTGCTGGAGGCGCGCGGTCATCCGGTCGGCATCGTCACCAAATCCGCTTTGGTGACGCGCGACATCGATATCCTGTCGCGCATGGCTGAGCGGGGGCTGGCCAAGGTGGCGCTGTCGGTGACGACGCTCGATCGCATGCTGGCGCGCACCATGGAGCCGCGCGCGTCGACGCCCACCAGGCGGCTGGAGGCGATCCGGCAGCTTTCGGATGCCGGCATTCCGGCGTCGGTCATGGTGGCGCCGATCATTCCCGGATTGACCGATCCGGAGATGGAACGCATCCTCGATTCGGCACGCGCCGCCGGTGCGCGCGAGGCGGGTTATGTCGTGCTGCGCCTGCCGCTGGAGGTCAGCCCGATCTTCAAGGATTGGCTGCTGCGCCACTACCCCGACCGCTACCGCCACGTGATGTCGCTGATCCGCTCGATGCGTGACGGCAAGGACTACGATTCGGAATGGGGCAAGCGCATGAAGGGCGCCGGTCCCTATGCCTGGCAGATCGGCCGGCGCTTCGAGATCGCAGCCAAGCGGCTCGGCCTCAATGCCGAACGGCGCACGTTGCGGACCGACCAGTTCGTTGCTGCTGCCAAAGACCAACTGCAGCTGACGCTGCTTTGAGAATGCAATTCACTGCGGCGGCTTGATCTGCCGCAGCACAGGAATCCCGTCCGGCCCGCCCCGGCCTGCAGACGGTGCCCTCCCGGTCCGGCGCCCCACCCGACCCGGAGGGACTTGCGGAGAATCGGAGCCGATGCGAACCTCGCCGCAACATGGCTCGCGCGCGTTCTGATTCTCCGCCTCTCTTTGAGATCATCGAGAAGCCCGACTTCTCCTTCGAGACGAAGGCGATGGCTGACGGTCTGTGGCCGGTTGCGGGCATGGATGAGGCCGGCCGCGGTCCCTTGGCCGGACCGGTGGTGGCCGCTGCGGTGGTGCTCGATCCCGCCAACATTCCTGACGGGCTGGACGATTCCAAGCGCCTCACCCATTTGCAGCGCGAGGCCCTGTTCCTGCTCATTCTCGGCTCCGCGCAGGCGGTCTCAATGGCCTCGATCAGCGCCGAGGGCATCGACGGCAGCAACATCCTAAAGGCAAGCCTGGAGGCGATGCGCCGTGCCCTGGTCGGGCTGTCGGTTCAACCGAAGCTCGCCCTCGCCGACGGGCGCGACGTGCCCCCGGGCCTGCCCTGCGCGGGGCGCGCGCTGATCAAGGGCGACCAGCGTTCGCAATCGATCGCCGCCGCCTCGATCGTCGCCAAGGTGATGCGCGACCGCATGATGTGCGGCTGCGGCAACCATCACGACCGCTATGGCTTCGAGTCCCACATGGGCTACGCCACGGTCCGCCATCGCACCGCGATCGAGGCTCATGGTCCCGTGCCGCGGCTGCACCGCGTGTCGTTTGCCCCGTTCAGACTGGGCGGGACCGAAGTGGCGGGAGACGAGAGCCTGGTCGGATTGGAGTGAGCCACGGCGATGTCGGCCGATCTCCCCCCTCGAGGGGGAGATGTCGCCGAAGGCGACAGAGGGGTCGGCTCGACTGGGCACGACGCCATTTTTCAGCAAAGATCAGGCCAGCGCTTCATGCGCGGCGACCCCCTCTGGCCTGCCGGCCATCTCCCCCTCAAGGAGGGAGATTGCGCGCTCGGCCGCCTCGCCAATCTGGTTTCCCACAACAAAAAAGCCGCCAGGTTTCCCGGGCGGCTTTCGATGATTGGCTAGACGGATCGTCTAGTTCAGTTTCGACTTCACGTCCACGAGCGAAGCCTTGAACAGCTCGGCACCCGCCTTGGCGTCGATCTTGCCGGCGAGCAGCGTGCGTGCGGCCTCGACGGCGATATCGACGGCGCTGGCGCGGACTTCACTGATGGCGTCACGCTCGGCCTGGCCGATCTTCTGTTCGGCAAGCGCGGTGCGCCTGACGACATAGTCTTCGGTCTTCTTGTGCGCGTCCGCGGCAAGCATGTCGGCTTCGCGCTTGGCGGCGGCGACGATGGCGGCGGCCTCCTGCTCGGCTTCCTTGCGCTTGCGCTGGTATTGGCCAAGCAATTGCTGGGCCTCCTCGCGCAGCCGGCGCGCTTCGTCCAGCTCGTTGCTGATCCTGTCGGCGCGCGCGTCGAGCGCCTTGGCGATCAGGCCAGGTACCTTGATGTAGATTGCAACGCCGAGGAAGATAACCAGAGCTACCGTGGCCCAGAGCGTTGCGAGAGAGGTGTAGTCCATGATGCGCTCCTCACCGGGCCACGGATTTGACCGCGGCCGCGATCTCGGCCTTGCTGGCCTTGCCGCCGACCAGGGCCTCGACGATCGCCGAAGCGGTATCCTCGGCGATGCTGCCGACTTCCTTCATGGCGTTGGCCTTGATGGAAGAAATGCGGGCCTCGGCCTCGCCAAGCTTCGCGTCGAGCGCGGCCTCGACCTTCTTGCGTGCGGTCTCGGCCTCGGCCTTGGCCGCATCGTTGGCCTGCTGGCCGATCGCGTTGGCCTTGGTCTTGGCTTCCGCCAGTTCCTGCTCGTAGGCAGCAACAGCGGCGTCGGCCTCGCCCTTCAACTTGGCGGCCTGGTCGAGATCCTGGCTGATGCGGTCGTTGCGGACATCGATGATGCCCCCGACGCGCGGCATCACCACCCGCTTCAGGAAGAGGTAAAACAGCCCGAAAGTGATCGCCAGCCACAGAAGCTGCGACGGGAACGTCGCAGGATCGAATGGCGGAAACGTGCCGTGCGCTTCGGCAGGCACGCTGGTGCCGGATTGCGTCTCGCCTTCCGTCGCAGCGTGGCTGGTATCGGCAGGCGCGGACTCTTGCGCGAAGGCAGATGTCACGAACATGGACTATCCCCGAAATTCGGGCCCGCCGCTTGCGCGGCCGACCCGTCCAATCTTCTCATGGCTTAGCCAAAGAGGGGCTCAGCCGAACAGGGCCAGAAGCGCGATCAGAAGCGAGAAGATGCCCAGAGCTTCGGTCACCGCGAAGCCGAAGATCAGACGGCCGAACTGGCCATCGGCAGCCGACGGGTTGCGCAGAGCGCCCGCCAGGTAGCTGCCGAAGATGTTGCCGAGGCCAATGCCCGCGCCACCCATGCCCAGGCAAGCGATGCCGGCGCCGATGTACTTTGCTGCTTCTGCGTCCATTTGTTCAACTCCTTTGGATCTAAAAATTCCGTTGCGATTTCATCCGGCGCCAATGCTGGAAACTCTTGGGCCGGAAATTTTTGCTCAGTGCCCGGGGTGCAGGGCGTCGTTGAGATACATGCAGGTCAACACGGCAAAGACGTAGGCCTGCAGGAAGGCGACCAGCAGTTCCAGCGCCGTCAGCGCCACCGCCATTGCCAGCGGCAGAATCGAGCCGGCCACCCCGACCGCGCCGAGCGCGCTCAGGCTGACGACGAATCCGGAGAACACCTTCAGCGTGATGTGGCCGGCGAGCATGTTGGCGAACAGACGAACCGAGAGGCTGACGGGGCGCGACACGAAGGAGATCACCTCGATCAGCACCACCAGCGGCAGCAGGAACACCGGCACGCCATGCGGCACGAACAGCTTGAGGAAGCCAAAACCATGCTTCATGAAGCCGTAGACGACCACGGTCGCGATCACCAGGATGGCCAGACCGAAAGTGACGATGATGTGGCTGGTGACGGTGAAGAAATACGGGAACAGGCCAAGCAGGTTGGCGACCAGCACGAACATGAACAGCGAAAACACAAGAGGGAAGAACTTCATGCCTTGCGTGCCGGCGGCATCGCGCAACATGTTGCCGACGAACTCGTATGCCATCTCGGAGACCGACTGAAGGCGGCCCGGAACTAGGCTGCGGCTCGACGTCGTGAGAAACAGAAACGCTGCCGCGACGACAACTGTCGCGACCATGAACAATGCCGAATTCGTGAATGACAGATCGTAGCCGCCGATGTCGATCGGAATCAGCTTGTTGATATGGAACTGGTGGATCGGATCGACCTTGTCAGCTGCCACGTTCAAACCCCGTCAATGCCGCGTACGGCCTCGTTACCATTACCGCCATGAAGCGCGGTCATTTCTTGTCGTCCTGGTCACGGCGCGATCTGTCGCCCTGTCCGAATTCTGCCACAACGCCCGCGGAACGCATCACATTGAGTACGCCGGCGCCAAAACCAAGCAGCAGAAACACGATCAGACCCCATGGCGATGTTCCCGCCAGACGGTCGATGATCCAGCCGATGCCGGCACCCACCACCACCCCGGCGATAAACTCGCTAGAGAGTTTGAGCGCCTGGCCATAACCGGCCACACTGCCCGCTTTCGCGTCGTCTTTCCCCTCGAGCCGGTCCGGCCGCCTTGTCGCGAGCGATGCTTCAAGGTCACGCCGACGGCGCTCAAGATCGTCGTCGCGGATGTCGGGTTCATGCTGCTTGCCGCGGCCGGTTTCTCCGGTTCCGCCTGGCCCATTCTTGTCGGCCATCGCAACCCCCCTGCCCGGTCAGACCGTCACCGTCCGTCCGCTTCTAAAGTCGCCGGCAACATAGTTAGAGGGTTTGCGCCCGTCAAGCCACGGGCGGAAGTTCATTGCCATGTATTTTAGGCAGCAAAATCAATGGATTAGAAAGGTGCGACATCGTGCCCGCCACGATGACGGGGATGCGTTGCGCGAATCCCCCGAGCAATGGCTCTTCGATCGACAGCGCGCCGTGCCAAAGATCAGCGATCTGTTGCGCGCTCAGCTCCAGCCGCCGCCATAGGTCCGATAGAAGATATGCAGGCCGATCTTGGTCATCTTCTCCATCGTGCGCGCCCAGCCGGGATGGACATATTGGGCGTAATAGTGGGTCGACGATCCGACCTCAGGGATGAATATCTTGCCGGCGGTGACGGCCATGGCGATATCCTGGGCGGTCTTGTAGGCCGCAGGACTGTCGATGCGCTTCTTCCTGCCGTCGCAGGCAAAGGAGAACTGGCAACGGTTGAACCAGCTGTCGTTCTGGTAGACGACGCCGCAGATCGAATTCGGATAGGTCGGGTTGCGGACGCGGTTGAGTATGACCTGGGCGACGGCGGCCTGACCACGTACGGATTCGCTCCTCGCCTCGAAATAGATGCCATTGGCGAGGCATGCCTGTTCCGGCTTGGAGAAGACGCTGGCGGGCAGCGGGTTCTGGATCCACGAATGATCGCCCTTGACCATCGGCGGAATGAAGCGGCCCTCATTGGGCTGCTCGTCCTGAAGCAGCGCTTCGAACGGCGATGCCTTGGCATAATCGGGCTCGGGCTGCGCATAAGCGGTCGCCAGCACGTCCGGATGGTCGTTGTTGACCAGTGCGGCAAGCATCGCCGGCACGCCGGGATCGGGCTTTTTGTCCTCGCGCGCATGGAATGCCGCGGCGATCTGGATTTCCTTGCCTTTGATCTGCGGCTTGGCGAAGGCCATCTTCAGACCGCTGTCCATGCTGGGCCGCAGCAAGGAGGAGGTGCGCTCGAAGATCGAGCCGGCATTGAAGTTCTTCGGCGGTGCGACGGGCGACACCATGACGATGCGGCCTTTTTTGTCGGCGCGCATGACGCGATCCTCGTCGGGCGTGGCGCTTACCTTGCCGCCCTTGCCGCGAAAAGAGACGTTGCCGACGCCGGCCAAGTGGACACCCGATCCGGAGATGGACTCGGTGACATCGGAATCGACAAAGGGCATCTCGGCCGCGTGGGTCGAGCCGGCAATGGTTTTCTCGACGTAGGAATTCCAGCGGGTGTTCGACGCTTCGAGGCCGGAAACGAGGCTCGTCATGTCCTGGTAGGCGGCGACGGTCGGAAAGCCGATCCAGATGCCGAGACCGATGACCAACGGAGGCAGAAAGCCACGCCTCTCACCGGCAGCGGCGACAAGCCGCTTCAACACACGTCGATGCACGGAACTCTCTCCAGGAACGCTATAGACCCCACTGGAGAGCAAAATGATGCATTAACCTTGATGGGACGTTAACAGGTTCGATCGGGTTCTCCCGGTCTGCCCGAGGTCGTGGTTCCGAACTCGGGCGGTTTTGCGGCGGGCCCTTCAGGCCGGCCGCAGGAAGATCGGCCAGGCGATCAGCGCGCAAATGGCGGCGGACAGCCAGACGCCGGACCATGACCAGAGGTGCAAGAGGCCCGGAATGGCCACCGGCACCAGGAAGAAGCCGACGAAAACGAAGCTGTTGGCAAGGCTGAGCGCGGTGCCGACATGGCCGGCACCGGCAAGCGTGGCAAGCTCGGTATAGGCGACGCCGTGCCAGGCGGAGACCGAGACTCCTGCGACAATAAGCACAACGGGAAGGACCGCCATCAGCAAGAATTGTCCGCCTGACATGGCGGAACTGACCAAGACCAGCAGCCAAAGCACGGCGAAGGCAAATGCGCTCAGCGCACTGCACAGGCGAAGGAACTGGCGGCGGTTGCCGTGGCGGTCGGTGAAGCGGCCGCTCCAGATGCGCATGACCATGGCACCGATCTGCACGGCGGCGAGGCTCGCACTGATCGCTGCCGTTCCCAGACCGACGAAGTCGTGCAGGAACACGGAGGCGAAGGTGAGCACCGCCACCTGCGGAAAGCAGAGCAGGCCGATAGCAGTCGCGATGCGCCAAACGTCCAGATTGCGCAGCGGCGCCGGTCCGGCCATAGCCGCCGCAGCGGGATGGCCCTCGTCCGTCGGCGGCGGCTCGTGCAGCCAGCGCCACGCGAACAGGGCAGAGAGGGCGGATGCACCCGCCAGGACGCCGAACACGGCGGCAAAGCCGAAAGCCAGGGCAAGCGAGGGCAAAGCGAGCGCGCCAAGACCGCCGCCGAGCGGCACCGCCGTCTGCCTGATGCTCATGGCAAAGCCGCGCTCGTTTTCCCGGAACCAGCCCATGATGGCCCGGCCGCTCGAACCATTGACGCTGCCGCCGAGCAGCCCTGTGATGAGCAGGCTAGCGCAGAGCAGCGTGACATCGGGAATCCCGGCCCTTGTCGGTACAACCAGCATCGCCATGACGAAGAGCCACGCCGCCGTGGCGCCAAGCCCGGTCAGAAGCACGCGCCGATCACCCCAGCGATCGGTGAGCAGACCCCATGGCAGTTCGCTGAGCGCAACCCCCAGACCCAGAAGGCCGAGGGCCAGACCGAGTTCGGCGTTGGCCAGATGATACCCTGGCGCAGCACGACCGCCGTTGCCGGTATGCCGGCGAAGGTGGCCGAGAAGCTGGCATTGGCGGCAACGCCGATGCCGAGAACTTTCCAGCGATGGTTGGGCTTGAACGCCCTTCCGGCAGGGCCGGCAGCCGTGTCTTTCAAAAGTCCCGGCGACTGTCGGTCGGTGCAATTGACGATAGCGGACATGATTTGTTTCCCGTGCTTGGCCAGCGGCCTGGGCCTTGACGGTCTGTTTCTAGCGCCGTAGTTTCATCCTTGAAATCAGGAAGTTTTAAACCAACCATCCTGAAAATCGGGATTATCTATGCGACGCGTAACCTTCGATCTCGACGTTCTCCGCAGCTTCGTCACCGGCATGGAACTGGGCAGCTTTGCCAAGGCGGCTGACCGGCTCGGCCGGTCGACGTCGGCGGTCAGTGCGCAATTGAAGAAACTGGAAGAACAGGCTGCGACGCTGATCTTTCGCAAGTCGGGACGCGGCCTCGCCCTGACCGAGGCCGGCGAGACCATGCTCGGCTATGCGCGCCGGCTGATCGAATTGAATGACGAGGCCGCATCCGCTATCCACGATGTCGAACTGGAGGGCTGGGTAAGGCTCGGCCTGCAGGAGGATTTCGGCGAGGCGGTGCTGCCTGACGTGCTCGGTCGCTTCGCCCGCGCCCATCCCAAGGTCAAGATCGAAGCCAGGATCGCGCGCAGCCACGAGCTTGCCGAACGGATCCTGTCAGGCAGTCTCGACATCGCGCTTGCCTGGCACAGCGGCGACACGCTGCCCTACAGCGAACATGTCGCCGATGTGCAGATGCGCTGGATCGGCCCGGCAAAGCGCATTGAGACCAGCCTGCGCCACGGTGAGCCACTGCCGCTGGTGGCGCTCGAAGCGCCATGCCTTTTGCGCACGGTTGCAACCGAAACGCTCGACCGCGCCGGCCTGTCCTGGCGAATGTCGTTTTCCAGCCCGAGCCTTGGCGGCATCTGGGCGGCCGTTGCGGCGGGGCTGGGGCTGACGATCCGCACCGATATCGGCCTGCCAGCCAGCGTCAGCGCGATGACGCCGGAGATCGCCGGATTGCCGGCGCTGCCCAAGCTGGCGCTATTCCTGTATCGCAAGGACGCTGAAGCCGAGCCAGTGGCGGCCCGCCTCGCCGACATATTGCTGGATGCAGCCCGGCAGGCACTGCCTAAAAATGTGCAGGCCAGCGACAGCGGCTTGCGCGACGTGGCGTGATCGCCGGACGGCCGCCGACGCTCAACCGCGTTTCTTGGACCTGCCGGCGAATGGGTTGTCCGAGGTGCGCAGCGCAATGCGGATCGGCACGCCGGGCATGTCGAAGGCTTCGCGCAGGCTGTTGGAGAGATAGCGGACATAGGATTGCGGCATCGCATCCGGCCGCGAGCACTGAACGACGAAACCCGGCGGCCGGGTCTTGGCCTGGGTGACGTATTTGACCTTCAGCCGGCGGCCGGCCACGGCGGGCGGCGGGTGGTGCGCCAGGATGCCTTCCAGCCAACGGTTGAGCTTGCCGGTGGAAACGCGGCTGTTCCACACCTTATGCGTCCTGATGACGGCATCCATCAGCTTGTCGAGGCCGCGCCCGGTCTCGGCCGATACGGGCACGGCCTGAAGGCCCCGCGCCTGGGGAAGAAGCCGCTCCGTCTTTTCGCGCAGTTCGGCCAGAAGCTCCTGGGGATGGTCGATCAGATCCCATTTGTTGAAGGCGATCACCGGCGCGCGACCTTCGCGGATGATCAGGTCGGCGATTTGCAGATCCTGCTTCTCGAAGGGGATGGTGGCGTCGAGCACGATGATGACGATCTCGGCGAATCGGATGGCACGTAGGCCATCCTGCACCGACATCACTTCCAGCTTTTCGTGGATCCTGGCCTTGCGGCGCATGCCGGCCGTGTCGAACAGTTTCAGGCGGCGGCCATGCCAATCCCAGTCGACGGAGATGGAATCGCGGGTGATGCCGGCTTCCGGTCCGGTCAGCAGCCGTTCTTCGCCGATCAGCGCGTTGATCAGCGTCGACTTGCCGGCATTGGGACGACCGACGACGGCGATGCGCATCGGCTTGGTATCGTCATAGCTGTGCTCGGCATCCGGATCGGCGATATCCTCGCCGATCAGAACCTCGCCGGCAGCGACTTCTTCGTCTTCGCCATCTTCATCTTCGCCGAAAGCACGCGCTTCGCCGAGCGCTTCGATCACGGCATCGCGCAAATCGGGCATGCCCTGGCCATGCTCGGCCGAGACCGGGATCGGCTCGCCAAGGCCGAGTTCCCAGGCCTCCAGCATGCCGCCCTGGGCACCTTTCGCCTCAGCCTTGTTGGCGACCAGCACCACGGGCTTGCCGGACTTGCGAACGATCTCGGCGAACGTCCGGTCGTCGGGCAGCAGGCCGGACTTGGCGTCGATGGTGAAGAAGATCAGGTCCGCCTCGCGGATGGCGATCTCGGTCTGCGCGCGCATGCGGCCCGGCAAGGTCGAGGCAGCCGCATCCTCGAAGCCGGCGGTGTCGATGACGTCGAAATGCAGGTCGTATAGCTTGGCGGCATGGACACGGCGGTCGCGGGTGACACCCGGCGTGTCGTCGACAAGCGCCAGCTTCCTTCCCACCAGCCGATTGAAAAGGGTCGATTTGCCGACGTTAGGTCTGCCGATGATGGCGGCTTTGAAGGTCACGACGCACTGCCCGACCCACGGATCAGCTCGGACATCAACGTTGCGCGCTCGCGGGTGTTGCGCGGGGCGCCGTCATCGGCGGCGATCTGGTCGAACAGCTTTAGCGCGTCCTGGGTCTTGCCTTCCTTCCAGGCAGAAAGGCCGAGGGCCTCGCGCGCCGTATGGCGCAAGGTGTTGGTGTCCGATGTAAGCGCCTCGACACGGCTGGAGACGTCGGCGAAGGAGCCATGGTCGACAAGCAGGAGCGCTGCCCTGAGACGCGCCATGTCGCGAATGCCCTGGGGAATGGCGGTGTCGGCGGCGACATCGTCGAAATCCTTGACGGCGGCGGCGAAGTCGCCCTTGTCGGCCTTGACGGTTGCGCCGCGCATGCGGGCGAGCAAAGGATAGGCACCGTAGCCATCCTTCTCCAACTGATCGAGCGCGGTCAGCGCTTCATCGTTCTTGCCGTCATTGGCAAGCTTCAGCGCCTGCGAGAAGGCATCGCCGGAGCGGTTGGCGCGCGTCTCGTCCCAATAGCGATAGCCGACGAAGGCGGCGGTGCCGAGCACCACGAGGATCGCGAGGACAAGCAAGGCGGGACCGAAGCGGTCCCACAGCGCGTGCGCCTGGTCGCGACGCATCTCGTCGTTGACTTCACGGATAAAACTGTCGTCAGACATCGATCAAAACCATTCCTGCCCGGTCGGGCCTTTGTCAGCCCGCGTTTTAGCGAAATTTTGTCGGCATGGAAGGGGTTCAACCGGAAAATCGCCCATTCCCTAGGGCAAACGGATGTTTGCCCCGGGCAAGCAGCCGAAAAGGCCAATCGCACCAGCGCCACATTTCGAGGATAGCCGGCTTCCAGACGTCTCCCCCCAAAGTGCAGCTCAGAAAAGCGCAGATCAGATTGCCGATGTACCCTCCGTTCCGTGTTGCTGCTTTTACCCTCGCTGCGCTCGCCACTGCCGGGCAGGCTCTGGCCGATCCGCCCGCGCCGCCAAGGCCGGCAAAGCCCAAGCAGGCCGTCATCATTTCGTTCGACAGCGCCCGCGACATTTCGCAGTGGAAGCGTAGCCGGGCACTGGCAGAGCGCACCGGCGCGCACTTCACCTACTTTCTCTCCTGCGTCTTCCTGCTGTCGCCAGAAACACGCATGCAATACAACGCACCCGGCAAAAGCGCCGGCAAATCCAATATCGGCTTTGCCGCCTCGAAACAGGAAGTCACCGAGCGGCTCGAACAGATCGGCCTTGCCGCCTCCGAGGGTCACGACATCGCCGGCCATGGCTGCGGCCATTTCGACGGCAAGGACTGGAGCAAGGCCGACTGGCTGAAAGAGTTCAGTTCGTTCGAACGCATTCTTGAGAACGCCTATGCGATCAACGGCGTTGCGCCCGAACCCCAGGGCTGGCGCAACTTCGCGCGGCATGCGGTGGTCGGCTTCCGCGCGCCGTATCTGTCGGCGAACAAGGCCCTCTACGAGGCGCTGGTGGCGGCCGGCTATCAGTTCGACGCGAGCGGCGTCTCGCAGGGGCCCGCCCGGCCGGTGGCCGGCAACGGCATCATGCAGTTTTCGTTGCCGCAGATTCCGGAAGGACCGAAGTCAAGGCTGGTGATCGCCATGGATTACAATCTCTATGTCAGGCATTCCGGCGGCTTCGAGCAGCCAAGCAAGTCGAACGAGTTCGCGAACCGCACCTATGATGCCTTCCGCGCCGCCTTCGACAAGCAGTATGCGGGCAAGCGCATTCCGCTGGAGCTCGGCTTCCATTTCGCGCTGATGAATGACGGCGCCTATTGGAATGCGCTGGAGCGCTTTGCCGGCGAGGTCTGCGTCAAAGCCGATGTCGAATGCATCAGTTTTCGCGACTATGTCTCGCGGCAAGACGCTGCCCCGAAGCAGGCTTCGGTCGGCGGCTGAGCCGCCAACCCGGTTCGATTTCCAACCTCGGCCTTTAGGCCGGATCTTCAACGCCCTGTTTTGCCAGATAGCGCTGGTCGATGTCCGGCAGCGGCTCGCCGAGCAGGGTCGCCTCGAAGGCGCGCAGGCGTTTGTGGACCGATTGAAGCTCGACGATGGTCGACCAGGAGGTGAGCAGAAACTGCAGCGACCCCGTCACTTTACCGAATGCATTCGAAATCTGGTTCAGCGCGCCGAACGTTATCTTGTGCGCAACCAGCGACGGACCCAGGATCAGCAGCGAGAAAATGTTGTCGGCCTGCAGGTATGTGTAACGGACGACGTTGAAATAAATGTAGTGGAAATAGAGCCTGAAATAATTGTGACGAACGTTCGCGAACAGCTCGGCAGTGGTGGCTGGCTGAGCCCTGTCTGCGTGATCCTCGCCGTAGACGAGTTCCTTGCGATAGGCGGCCTCGACGCGCTGGTTGCGGAACTGCAGTCCCGGAAGCTTCAGGCCGGCAATCATGACCGAGATCGTTCCGAACAGACACCAGGCAAGGGCTGCGACCACTAATGGCTGCGGGATCGCGCCGACAATCGGCAACTCGCTGATGTGAGCCTGCAACTGGATCATGACCGGCAGGAATGCGATCAGGGTCATGATCGACTGGACGAAGCTGGAGCCGAGATCCTCCATGATCTGCGAGAACCGCATCGTGTCTTCCTGGATACGCTGCGAAGCTCCCTCGATATGTCGAAGCCTACCCCAGTTCTCGACAAAATAGTTATTCATCGCCGTGCGCCAGCGGAAGATCCAGTGGCTGACGATGAAAGCATTGACCACCTGCACATTCATGCCGACCAACGCGAGCCACGAAAAATCTGCCAATCCGATATAAAATTCACTGTTCGTCGACTTTCCTGTCCCCGACATCAATCCCTGCACATAGTCGAAGAAAGGCCCGTACCAGGCATTGACGGCGACACTGACCTGCACATTGAAATAGATGAAGAACAGGATGACTGCGGTCATCAGGATCGACCAGCGCTGCCAGGGATGTGGCGAATACCAGCTCCAAAACGCATAGAAGACGGCCACGCAAAACGCGAAATAGAGATAAAACCATAGAAACGGCGGCGACATGAGAATGGCGATGCCGATAATGGGCGGCCCGTCAGCGGCAGCCGGCGGCAGTCCGAAAACCGCGCCCAATTGTTCACCACCGAAAAACCAGAACAGGATCGCCGCAAGGCTCCAGACGGCGGCCGAAGTGAAGAAGAGCTTCGGCTGCGGGAAAAATGATACGAACACTGTGACGAATTCCTCGATCTAGGCGCAAATCAGCTGACTACGGCGGGCATAAAGTCACACATTAGCTGGAAAGAAAATGCCCGTGCCCGATGCCCGCACCGAGCAACCCCACAATCATGGCGATTTTGGCGCAGCCGACCATGTGAGGCCGCCGGAGACGACCAGCATGATGGCGGCGGCGATCGAGGCGAGGAAGAAATCGCCTGACATTTGCGCCAGCAGCCCGGCGGCGATCGGGCCGATGATCTGGCCTACGCCGAACACAGCCGTCATCAGGGCAAAGATCCGCCGCGGCGCCCGCGGTGCAAGCTGTCTGGCTGCCTGGAGGCCAAATGCGGTGATGGCTATGAAGGTGCCGCCGAGCAGCACGCCGCCGAGCAACGGCCCGGTACGTCCGCCGATGGCGACGCTGGCGGTGACGCCGACAACTTCAATGAAGCATGCCAGCGCATAGGCGGGATAGAGGCCGGTCCGAGCGGCGATCTTCTGCCAGAGCCAGGTCGAGGGAAAGCCGGCAAGACCGGCGACCATCCAGACCATGGCCTCGAAGACGCGGCTGCCGCCGCCTTGCCGGACGATGGCGACCAGGAATGTCGCCGTCACAACGTAGCCGAAGCCGAACAGGCCGTAGGCAATGATGACCTTGATCAACGATCGGTCCATCCGCAATGCCGACTCGCGGGCGACTTCGCCATTGGTGAGCGGACCCTCGTCGACCATCAGCGCCACGAGTACGAAACCGCAAGCCGAAATTGCCGCCGACCACAACCAGCCCGCCGCCCAGCCGGCATGTTCGGTGACCAGCACCGCCATCATCGCTGCGGAGATTGCGATGCCGAGGCCAACGCCGCCGAAGTGCCACGCCTGCAGGTCGCCGCGGCCGGCAGCCGCGATATGGCTGAAAACGATGCTGGCCATGAACACCATGACGAAGGCGCTGGCCAGGCCGGCCAGAAAGCGGACAACGAGAAAGGCGGCCATCATATCGGTCAGCCCCATCAGCGCGGCCAGGACCACACTGGCGCCGAGCCCCACCAGCATCAGCAGGCGTTCGCGCCCATGCGCCCAGCCGCCCGCCGCCGCCAATGCGCCAATGAGATAGCCGAGATAGTTGGCGGAGGCGATCCATCCGGCATCGGCCGGCGACAGATGCAGTTCCTGCATCATGCCGGGCAGGATCGGCGTGTAGACGAAGCGGCCGATGCCCATGGCAACCGCCATGGCAATCATGCCGGCGAAGGTAAAACGGAGCGCTGTCGAGGTGGCTGATGTCATTGCAGCGCACAATAATTGCAGCGATCGCTGAAACAATCCGCCATCCGTTAGGCCAGTGCGATCCTCGCCTCGACTTTCCTCAAGCCGGACCGCCTGGCTCCCGCTCAGCAGCGCCCACCGAAACCGGTTCGCAATGAAGCGGTTTCATGCACGGTTCGCCGCGCCGTCAGCCTGAACGGCACGTCGCCGAGTTCGCGCTCCGACATGGTGTTCAGCACGGGATGCGAAAGCGGATCGGCCAGCCATCCCTGCGCCTCGCTCTCGCGACGGGACCCATATGCCGAACCTGCAGCGAAAAAAACCTTCAGCGACGACGACAAGATCCTTAGCATTTTTTGGCTCCGCGGGTCTGTCTTCCCTTGCATAAAATCTGCCGTTTCGACGGGTCTTTCAATTGAGATTTCGGCCGGGCCGGTTTAGAAAATCTCAAATGACCATGCTCAACCGCGTCCATCTCAACGGCCTGCGCGCCGTCGAAACCGTTGCCCGTCTTGGATCTCTGGCGGCTGCCGCCAGTGAACTCAACGTGTCCGTCAGCGCCGTCAGCCAACAGATAAGCCGCACCGAGAAGCAACTCGGCCAGACGCTGTTCGAGCGAACGGCGAGCGGTCTCGTGCTGACCGAATTCGGTGCCCTCTTCGCGCCCCGCCTTGGTGCTGGATTTCGCGAGCTTGCCCACGCCGTGGCGCTGGCCGACGAGGCCACGCAATGCACCCTGGTGGTTTCGGTGGCGCCGGCCTTTGCGTCAAAATGGCTGCTGCCGCGACTGTCGCGTCACTTCGCCCGGCATCCCAACGTGCTGTTGCGTATCGACGCTTCGGTGCGGCTGGCCGACCTCGATCATTCCGACATCGACATCGCCATCCGGCTTGGCGACGGCAAGTGGCCGGGCGGACGCAAGGAACTGCTCTTGGCGCAGGAAGTCTTCCCGGTCTGCGCGCCGGCGATCGCCAAGAAACTGAGGTCGATCGAGGACCTTGCCCAGACCTGCGCGATCACCGACGAGCGGGCAATGATCAGTTGGGACAGCTGGTTCGAGACGGCCGGTGTCCCGCCGGTCACCTTCCTGAAGGGCGCGCGTTTCACCGACCCGATGCTGTGCCTGGAATCGGCGATTGCCGGCCATGGCGTGATGCTGGGCTGGCAGTTGCTTGCCGCCGATGCGCTCGCCGATGGTCGGCTGGTAGCGCCTTTCGGAATCCGTGCCCAGAGCGGCCTCGGCTATTGGCTGGTGACCTCCTCCGCCAGGACCGAAAGCCGCAAGGTCCGGGACTTCAAGGCCTGGATCAAGGAAGAGATCGAGGCGACCATGGCGCAGTTCGGGTCTGCGACCACGGGCGCTGCCGGCGCGATCGCGGTGGAAACGACCGTGGCACCGCTCTATGATGAGTCGGACATCAAACTACGGCAGGCAGGATCATGACCACACATTCGCGCGGCGTTTCCGCATCGATCGACCCGGTGAAGCTCGACAGGCTGGCGGAGGTCGCCATCAAGGTAGGGCTGCAATTGCAACCGGGACAGGATCTGGTGGTGACATCGTCGATCGCGGCACTGCCGCTGACCAGGCGGATCGTCGAGCATGCGTACAAGGCCGGCGCCGGACTGGTGACGCCGATCTTCAACGACGACGAGATGACGCTGGCGCGCTATCGCTTCGGCGCCGATGCGAGCTTCGACCGAGCAGCCGGCTGGCTCTACGAAGGCATGGCGAAAGCCTTTGCCGACAATGCGGCCAGGCTTGCCGTGCGCGGCGAGGATCCGTCGCTTTTGTCGGCACAGGACCCGGCGAAAGTGGCGCGCGCCAACAAGGCCAATTCGATGGCCTATCAGCCGGCGCTGGAAAAGATCACCGGCTTCGACATCAACTGGAACATCGTCGCCTATCCCGACCTCGCCTGGGCCAGGCAGGTGTTCCCCGGCGATGCCGACGATGTTGCGGTGGTGAAGCTTGCCGATGCCATCTTCGCCGCTTCGCGGGTGGATGTGGAGGATCCGATCGGCAACTGGAAGGCGCACAACGCAGCGCTTCGCAGCCGGACCGAATGGCTCAACCGCCATAATTTCCATGCGCTGCACTTCACCGGGCCGGGTACCGACCTGACCGTCGGGCTGGCGGACGGCCATGAATGGATGGGCGGCGCTTCGACCGCCAAGAACGGCATCACCTGCAATCCCAACATCCCGACCGAAGAGGTCTTCACCACGCCGCATGCAAGGCGCGTCGAGGGCCATGTTAGGTCGACCAAGCCGCTGTCCTATCAGGGCACGCTGATCGACGATATATCGGTGCGCTTCGAAGAAGGCAGGATCGTCGAGGCCAAGGCTTCGAAGGGCGAGGACGTGCTTAAGAAGGTGCTCGACACCGATGAGGGCGCGCGCCGTCTCGGCGAGGTGGCGCTGGTGCCGCATTCCTCGCCGATTTCGGCGAGCGGGCTGTTGTTCTTCAACACGCTGTTCGACGAGAACGCCGCCTGTCACATCGCCCTCGGCCAGTGCTATTCGAAGTGCTTCGTCGACGGCGCCTCGCTCAGCCAGGACGAGATTTCTCAGCGCGGCGGCAACAAGAGCCTCATCCACATCGACTGGATGATCGGTTCGGACAAGATCGACATCGATGGCGTCCACAAGGACGGCGCCCGCGTGCCTGTCATGCGCAAGGGCGAGTGGGCCTGACCCGCGTACGGAGGGTCCGATGACCTTCGACCTGGCGGTCAAGCGTATCTACGAGCCACCCGCTCCCGATGACGGGCAGCGGGTTCTGGTCGACCGGATCTGGCCACGCGGCGTCAGCAAGCAAGACGCCGGGCTGACGTTGTGGCTGAAGGAGATCGCGCCGAGCGACGATTTGCGCAAATGGTTCGGCCATGAGCTCGAGCGCTGGGCGGAGTTTCAGAAGCGGTATCGGGTGGAGCTGGATGGAAACGGCGAGGCAGTGGACAAATTGCGCGGCCTGCTTCGCCACGGCAAGGTGACGCTGCTCTATGGCGCGCATGACGAGGCCCACAACAATGCGTTGGCGCTGGCGGCGTATCTGCGCGAAGGCTGAGGGTCACCGCTTGACCATTGGCCAATCTCCCTCCTTGCGCAGGGCTGTCCGCAAGGGGGGAGATTGGCAGCTTCGCCGTTCCGTTGGCTCTACTTCCCACCCACCGCTTGCTCATAATCATCAGCCTTGAACCCCACCAGAACGCGCTCGCCGACCTCCAGCACCGGCCGCTTGATCATGGTCGGCTTGGCCAGCATCAACGCCTTGGCCTTCTTTTCATCCAGACCCTGCTTGTCCTTGTCAGCCAGTTCGCGGAACGTCGTGCTTGCCTTGTTGAGCAGCTTTTCCCAGCCGACCTTGCCAACCCAGCCGTCGAGCCGCTTGGCGTCCAGCCCCTCTGCCCTGAAATCGTGAAACCGGTAGGCAACGTCATGGCCCTCCAGCCAGACGCGCGCCTTCTTGACGGTGTCGCAGGTGGTGATGCCGTAGATGGTGATCGTCAAAACAGTGGCCGCCCTTCGGATTCGAATCTGATCGCAGACTAAGGACGCTCAGCGCACTTTGCCAGCGGCCGCATCGGTGCCCCGGCGGACTGTTCCGGACGCGCATGCAGTCGCGAGACCGCAATGAGGTCAACGACCGCCATTGCTGCTTTCTCGAAATCGTGCCGAACGAGCGGCTGGTTTGGCGTATGTGAAGACGATCTGAACCTCGCACGTGGCAGCCAAGACATCGTCTTGGCCGCCACCCTGATCTCCACCCAACTGCGAAGGGAGCAAGCTCCCTAAAGCCGCTCCGGCCTCAATAGTAGAAGCGCTCTTCGGCAATCTTGCCGTTCTTGACCGTGTACAGGCCAACTTCGTCCATGGTGACACGCTCGCCGGTAGCCTTGGGCGTTATGTCGAACTTGAAGCGCACCGCGAACTGGTCGCCGTTGACATAGGGCCCCTCGACCGAGCCGCCATGCACTTCATTGTTCTCCTGCCACCACTGGCCCTTCTGCCTGAGAGCCTCCTTGCCACGGGCGATGGCCATCGGCCCCTCCATGGCTTCGAGGCTGACGATATCGTCGGCATTGTATTTTTCGGCGGCCGCTTCGTGTTCGCCCTGCTTGAGCAGTTCGGTGAAATCCTTGGCAATTTCCGCGATGGTCATTTGTGTTCCTCCTGTTCCGACGCATTGCAAATAGGGGACAGGTTGCTGGCTTGCCATCGTCTGGCCGGTCGTAGCTGACACGTCATGTCAGGATGATATCGCGGGACCGGATCCCCGCACATTCGGTTGCGGACACGAGCCATTTCCGCGATCCTAGGTAAATGTGCAACCTCTACAACATCACCACAACGCAAGAGGCGGTCCGCCAATGGACACGCACACTGCGCGACGTCATCGGCAACCTTGAACCTTCGGTCGACATCTATCCAAATCAGGCCGGCCCGGTTGTTCGCAATACGCCAGACGGGACGCGTGAGCTGGCGAAACTGCTTTGGGGTTTGCCAACGCCGCCAGAGCGCATGAAAGCTAGGACCGACTACGGCACCACGAACGTTCGCAATCCGCAATATTCGCACTGGCAACAGTTTGTCGGCGTCGAGCATCGATGCGTCGTGCCCGTGACCAGCTTTGCAGAACCCAGCCCCACACCGAACGACAAAGACCCGGAAACAGGAATCCAGCGCAATTATTGGTTTGCCCGTGACGAAAGCCGACCTCTATTTTTCTTCGCTGGTTTTTGGACCAGCTGGCATGGCGTGCGGAAAGTCAAGGATGGTCCTGGTGACTTCGAGTTGTACGCCTTCATGACAACCAGGCCTAATGCGCTCATCGCGCCGATCCATGAGAAGGCCATGCCGGTGATCCTGACGACGTCGGAAGAGACCGAGGCCTGGCTGACAGCGCCGTGGTCAGAAGCACGGCATTTGCAGCGGACTGCGCTCGACGACGCGTTGGTGATCGTCGAGAAACCAGCCACACAGATCAAGTTCCCGCAGCGCGTGCCAGCCCAGGGATCACTTTTCTAAGTTGCAGAATCGCCGTGTCAGCCCCTTCCTCAATCCTCGTCTCGCCACATCACCCGGCGAACCATGCGGACTTCGACAAGGCGTCTGACACGGATTTTCAATCGTTCAGCAGCACTCGGAAGGATGATATCGGCGTCAAGCTCGCGTAGTTTGCAGCGTTCGCACCGCATATGCCGTTCCACATCCCAAAAGGGGATGTCACCGACCAGCTTTGCGAGGTCGCCGGGCAGGTAGTGCCGAGTGATGTTGCAGTTCCGGCATCGGACGCGAACGAGTTGCCCGAAGTCGTGCGCCAGGCACAGGGTTTGCACATTTCGGCGCGGTCGGCTGCTAGGTTCCGGCATCGACCAGATTTAGGAATATATTCCATGGCAGTCAAATCATACTTAATTTCATGCGGCCGTGGACTGCTTGTGGCCGCCGAACGGCGCGAACGTGTTGCTCCAGTTGTTACGTCGATGAGCCTAGCCCGGCAGCACGGGGCAGTTGGCGCCACGGCGCAGGCTGATATGCGCAACGTCGCCGACGCTGAACTGAAAACCCTCGGCCTGGCGCGGCGCGTCGATGACAACAGGTGCGCCCTGCCCGAGTTCGGCATGCAGGCGCAGCGTGCGGCCGTGAAAGACGATGCTGTTGACGCGCGCCGGCGCCGTGCCGGCCGCGGCCTCGGTGGCCGCCAGCAGATCCTCTGGCCGCACGCCGACGGTGCGCATGGCCCCTTCAGTGGGAGCCTCGCCGGCCTCGGACATGGCCTCCAGCGGCAGAGCGCCGGCGGCGAAATGCAGGCGATCGCCGTCGCGACCAATGAAACGCGACTGCAGCAGGTTCATCGTGCCGATGAAGCTGGCGACGAATTTGGTGGCTGGCCGGTCGTAGAGTGTGGCCGGCGGTGCGATCTGCTCGATGCGGCCCTTGTTCATGACGACGATGCGGTCCGAGATCGACAGCGCTTCCGTCTGGTCGTGGGTGACCATGACGAAGGTGGTGCCGAGCCGCGACTGCAACCGCTTCAGTTCGACCTGCATCTGCTCACGCAGATGCGCGTCAAGCGCCGACAGCGGCTCGTCGAGCAACAGCACGCGCGGCTCGCAGACGATGGCGCGGGCGAGCGCGACGCGCTGGCGCTGGCCGCCCGACAGTTCGGAGACGCGGGCGCCGATCTTGTCGGCGAGGCCGACCATGTCGAGCGCTTCGCCGACGCGTCTTGCCTGTTGGCTGCCTGAAAGCTTGCGCAGCGACAGGCCGAAGCCGACATTTTCTTCAACGTTCATGTGCGGAAACAGCGCATAATCCTGGAACACGGTGTTGACCGGCCGGTCGTAGGGCCGCAGCGCCGTGATGTCGCGGCCATCGAGCACCACCTTGCCGCTCGACGGGCTTTCGAAGCCGGCGATGACGCGCAGGCTGGTGGTCTTGCCACAGCCGGACGGGCCGAGCAGCGTGATGAACTCGCCGCTGACAATGTCGAGGTCGACGGCGTCAAGCCCGACGATGCCGCCGGGAAAGATCTTTGAGACCGCTTGCAGCCGGACGAGAGAATCAGGCGCCATCGCGAACCTCGGACGGCTTCGTGGTGTTGACCCAGAGGATTTGGCAGCGCTCGGCGCCCGGATTGCGGAAAGCGTGCAAAAGCGTGCTCTTGAAGGCAAAACTGTCGCCCGCCTTCAGCACGTATCTTGTCGCATCCACCACCAGTTCGACCTCGCCCGACAGGACGAAGCCGAACTCATGGCCGGCATGGGCATAGGCCTCGGCTGTGCCGCCGCCGGCTTCCACCGTCACCAGCATGCCGGTCAGCGTCGCGCCAGGCGGCGACAGCAGCGCCTTGGCAATGCCTTCCGACTTGACCGGGATTTGCCGCCGGCTGCCGGCCCGCACACAATAGAGATCGTTGGCGGCATCGTTGCCGTCGGCGATCAGCGCCGACGGCTCGATGTCGAGGGCGGCAGCGAGCGGCCAGATCACCTTGACGCGCAGCGAGGACATGCCGCGCTCGATCTGGCTCAGTGCCCCGATCGACACGCCTGCCCTGGCGGCAAGATCGGCCAGCGACAGCTTGCGCTCGAGCCGCAGCGCCCGCACCCGCCGGCCGACCCGCACATCGGCATCGTCCTTCGGCTTCTCAGCCGCTTCGTCCAGCATGTCCATAGGTCGGTCCTTGTTGTGGTCACTTCACTGGCGCGGTGCTTCGCGGTTCTGCCTTCTCCCCTTGTGGGAGAAGGTGGATCGGCGCGCAGCGCCGAGACGGATGAGGGGTGTTGGCCGGAGCGCCGCCAGTGCCAAGCTGGAGCACCCCTCATCCGTCGTCTTCGGCGACACCTTCTCCCACAAGGGGAGAAGGGAAGGCCAGAGTCACCCGCCGGCCTTCACCTTCTCGAACATCTTGGCCAGCTCGTCATTCTGTTTCATCGGGCCGGTGAAGATGGTGGTCTTCAGCATCACTTCCGGGTCGGATGGCAGTTGCAATTTTTCCAGTTCCTCCTTCGGCACGGTGGCGAAGGCGGAACCCAGCGAGCTGCCATAGCCATAGGACTCGATCAGATATTTGCCGGAATCGGCGTCCAGCCGGCTG
The DNA here is from genome assembly GCF_040323315.1 of Mesorhizobium sp. M0047. Taxonomy (NCBI): domain Bacteria; kingdom Pseudomonadati; phylum Pseudomonadota; class Alphaproteobacteria; order Hyphomicrobiales; family Phyllobacteriaceae; genus Mesorhizobium; species Mesorhizobium sp. M0047. The sequence continues at coordinate 60,774 of NZ_JAMYUW010000004.1, forward strand.
TTGATGAAATCATAGGCGAGATCGACATTCTTGGCGTCCTTGAGCATGACGAAACCGCAGGCCCAGGTCAGCATGCCCTCCTTCGGCTTCATGAACTCGACCGGCACGCCCTGCTTCTTCAGCGAGGTGGCCGACGCGTTCCAGGTCATGGCGGCGACCAGCTGACCGCTGGCCAGCGCCTGTTCGACCGAGGTCATGTCGGTTGTGTAGCTGGAAAGCAGCGGGCGTTGCTCGCGCAGCTTCTCGGCGACCTTGTCCATCTCGGCAGGCGTCATGTCGAACGGATTGACGCCGGCCAGAAGTGCGGCAACGATCGGCGTGTCGTGCACCGCGTCGATGGTCGCCATGCGGCCGGCATACTGCTTGTCCCACAGGAGGTTCCAGCTCGCCTCCGGATTCTTCACCAGATCGGTGCGGTAGAGGATCGAGGTGTTGCCCCAGTCCCACGGCACCATCCAGACCTTGCCGTCACCGGCCTGCAGGTCGGGCAGGTTCTTGAACACCGGGAAGATCGAATCCCAGTTCTTGATGCGCTTGGTGTCGATCGGCTGCAGCAGGCCTTCCTTGTTCCAGCGCGCCACCTTGTCATAGCAAGGGTGCGCAATATCGGGGCGGAAGCCGGCCTTGACCTTGGTGAACGCGTCGTCGTCGTCGCCGAAGATCGAGGCCTCGACGCCGTCGGGGTGCGCAACCAGGAAGCTCTTGTTGAAATCGGGCAGTTCGTAGCCCGACCAGGTGAAATATTGCAGCTTGTCGCCAGCGAAAGCGACCGTGGACGACAGCGCCAATGCCAGGGCGGCAAGACCGGCCCGGACAGTCCTTCCAGATATCAAGTCGCCAGATTTCAGGTCGCCAAATTTCAGGTCGAATGCCATTGCAGTTCTCCTCTCTTGGTTTGTTTTGATTGCAGTGGAACGGCGGGCGCCGCTGCGGCCAGGCCGCGATGGCGCAGGATTTCGGCGGCTGCCGCGATGACGAAGGACACCGCCAGGATCGACGTGCCCAGCGCCATGACCGTCGGCAGCGATTTGGGGAACCTGAGCTGGCTCCAGATGTAGAGCGGCAGCGTCGGCTCGGTGCCGGCCAGGAAGAAGACGACGATGAATTCGTCGAAGGAGATCAGGAAGGCCAGCATGAAGGCCGAGACGATGGCCGGCAGGCTGAGCGGCAGCATGACCCGCCGGAACGTCGTCCAATCTGAAGCGCCGAGATCGAGAGCCGCCTCGCGAATGGTTTTCGGGATGGCGGCGAAACGGCTGCGCATGATCACCACCGTCGTTGGCAGCGCCACCAGGATGTGGCCGAGAACGATGGCAACGCGCGATGGCCCGAGGCCGATGAAGTTGATGAGGATCAGCAGCGATATGCCGACGATGACGCCGGGGATGAGGATCGGCAGTCGGGCAATGCCGCTAATGGTGACGGCCAGCGGCGAGCGGCCATAGAGGTCCATATAGGATACGGTGATGCCGCACAGCGTAGCCCCCGTGGCGGCAATGACGCCGATGACGAGGCTGTTCAGGAGCGCACTGGTCAGTGCCGAATTGCCGAACAAAGTCGCGTACCATTGCAAGGTCAAGCCTTGCAGCGGAAACGCCGCCTGGATCGAGTTGTTGAAGGAAAACAGCGGGATCAGCAACACCGGCAGATAGAGAAAGACCAGGTAGGCGATGACGTAGGCGCCAAGCCAGCGGCCGTCTCGCTGCGTGCGCGTGGTTCTCATGTGCGGCTGCCAAATCTGCGGTCGGCGAAGCGCGCGACCAGCACCACCCAGAGGATGACCAGCATGACGGCGACGGAGAGTGCGGCGCCAAACGGCCAGTCATTGGCCTTGCCGAATTGCGCCTGGATCAGCGTGCCGATCATGGTGCTGGCCGGACCGCCGACGAGGGCCGGCGTGACATAATCGCCAACCGTCGGCACGAAGACGACAAGGGCTGCCGCCAGCACCCCCGGCATCGAATTGGGCAGCACGACACGGCGGAAAGAGGTGAAAGGCCGCGCGCCGAGATCGGAAGCGGCCTCGATCAGCGATTTCGGGATCGTGTCCAGCGCCACATAGATCGGCAGGATGGCGAATGGCGCATAGGCGTGCGCCAGCGTGACGACGACGGCGGCCGGCGTGTTGAGAAAGGCCAATGTCGGCTCGGACCAGATGCCGCTTTCGATCAGCGCCGAGTTTAAAACGCCATTATAGGCGAGCACGATCTTCCAGGCGAAGACGCGCAGGAGATAGCTGGTCCAGAACGGCAGCGTCACGAGGAACAGCAGCAGGCCGCGCCGCCGGCCGGCGTGAAAGGCGAGATAGTAGGCGACGGGATAGGCGGTGACGACCGTGGCCAGCGTGACCAGGCCGGCAATGATCAGCGAGCGCAGTGTGACCGTCCAGTACAGCGGATCGGACACCACGGTGACAAAATTCGCCACGGTGAAACCGGCGCCGAGCAGCGACCCGTCATTGCCGCGGAAGGCGAGGAAAAGCACTAGGCCGAGGGCAAACAGGATCAGCAGGAAGGTGACAAGCGCGCCCGGCAGCTGCATGGCGACCCGGAAGCCCGATGACGACCGGGCCTCTGGCGCTGGTGCTGCAACGATGGTCGACATCGACCTGCCTACCGAAATTTTGAAATTGGCTTAGAGTTTTTCATATTCATGAAACTGTCAAGCGGAATCCCAACCGAACCCCGCTGGAATGAATTGCCGTGGTCAGCGCTCCAGCGCGTCGAGCAGGCGATACCAGGCGATGGTCGCGGCGACGCCGACCTGCCGGAAGGCGTGGAATGGGATCGGCCGGATCGGCGAAAGCGGGAACGGCAATTGCCTCGCATCGCCACTTTGGAGATAGCCAGCGATACGCCCGCCAAGCGCTGTCATCAGTCCGACACCGCGGCCCTGGCAGCCGACCACGGCAAGCAGGCCCTGCTCCGGCTCGTGGATGTGCGGCAGGTGGTCCGGCGTCATCGCCACCCGGCCGAACCAGCGCTTCTCGATAGCGATTTCGGACAGCACGGGATAGAGCCGCCGCAGCGCCCGCTCAAGATGTGCCCAGTCACTGGTGCTCGTCGGCAAGGCCATGCGGCCACGCCCGCCAAGCACCAGCCGTCCGTCGGCGCTCTTGCGGTAGTAGACGAGAATGCGCCTGGAGTCCGACACCGCCTGCCCCTCAGGCAGGATCGTGGTTGAAAAATCGGGCGGCAATGGCGCTGTCGCGATCTGGAACGAATGCAACGGCACGATCGTCTCGGCGAGGCCGGGGACCAGACCATCCGTATAGGCATTGGTCGCCAGCACGACCGCTTTTGCCTGCAATTGCACCCCGTTCTCGGTTGAGATCCGCCAAACGCCGGCGCTCTTCTCCAACCGGACCACCTTCTGGTGTTCGGCGATTTTCGCGCCCGCTGCCGCGGCAATTCGTGCCAGTTCCGATGTGTAAGCAAGCGGATCGATGACACCTGCGCGGCGATCGAGCCAGCCGCCGAGATAGCCCTGCGCGCCGGTCATCGCCGTAATCTCCGTCGCGCCCAAAAGCCTGACATCGGCACCGCGCGCCCGCCACTGCCGGTCACGGTTTGCCGCGGCCTTCAGCGCGACCTCGGTGTGCGCCGCCTGGATCCAGCCATTGCGAACGAACGGCACCGCCAATTTTTCGCCGCGGATCAACTCGAAGACGGCATCGGCGGTCGAGGCGGCGAAATCGACGAGAGCCTCGCCGCGCTCCGGGCCAAAATGCGCCAGTAGCCATTCCGGATCATATTTCAGGCCGGGAATGACCTGGCCGCCATTCAGTCCTGATGCACCCTGGCCGATTTCGCCGGCCTCCAGCACCTGCACGGACAGGCCAAGGCGGGCAGCATGCAAGGCAGTCGACAGCCCCATGATCCCACCGCCGACAACCACGATATCGACACGATCACCGCTTGGAAAAAGCGATCGAAACCTGGAATCTGACTGCGGCTTGCGCCAGATGGGATCGGAGAATGGTGCGGACAAAGGGTCACCTGGATGCGTTGTGGATCAGTGAAAATTGTAGTGACGATTTCATATTTTTGAAAGAGCACTTCAGTTGTCGTCTGTGAACCCGACAGATGATCAGAAGCCGGAATCTCGATCGCCAGCGACGGGATAGACCTTTCAAGGGAATCCGGTGAAAGTGCCGCGCCGATCCAGCCAGCCGCATTTGTCGATCATTTCAGAGGACCAAACGCCATGACGAACCAGATGCACCTGCCCACCGAGGGGCTCTTTGTCGGCCGCGCCAGCAGCGCCTCGCATCCGCTGGTGGTCACGGTGCGCGACGGCACGGTCTTCGACATCACGTCGCGCACAGCGCCAACCATGCGCGACCTTTGCGAGATGGCCGATCCGGCAGGGCACGTCCGCTCGGCCAAGGGCAAACCGATCGGGTCGCTCGACGACATCGCCGCCAACAGTTTTGAAACCAGGCGCGATCCGGCAAAGCCGTATTTGCTCTCCCCAGTCGACCTGCAGGCGGTAAAAGCCTCGGGCGTCACCTTTGTCGTCAGCCTGCTGGAACGGGTGATCGAGGAACAAGCGCGCGGCTCGGCGGAGAAGGCGGACGCCATCCGCGCCGACATCGCCGGACTGATCGGCCACGATCTGTCGAAGCTGAAGCCCGGTTCGCCCGAAGCGATGGAGATCAAGGCCAAGCTCATCGCGCGCGGCGCCTGGTCGCAATATCTGGAAGTGGGCATAGGCCCCGATGCCGAGATCTTCACCAAGTGCCAGCCGATGGCTTCGGTCGGCTTCGGCGCCGATGTCGGCCTGCACCCGGTGTCGACCTGGAACAATCCGGAGCCCGAGATCGCCATGATCGCCGCCAGCAGCGGCAGGATCGTCGGTGCCACCATCGGCAACGACGTCAATCTGCGTGACGTCGAGGGGCGTTCGGCGCTGCTGCTCGGCAAGGCCAAGGACAACAATGCCTCGGCCGCACTCGGTCCCTTCATCCGCCTGTTCGACGACACCTTCTCGATCGATGACGTCAAGCGCGCGGTCGTGCGCCTCAAGGTCGAGGGCGAGGATGGGTTTTCGCTGGAGGGCGCGAGCTCGATGGCCGAGATCAGCCGCTCGCCGGAAGAGCTGATTGCCGCCGCCATGGGTCCGCACCACCAGTATCCGGACGGGCTGGCGCTCTATCTCGGCACCATGTTCGTGCCGTCGAAGGATCGCGGCGAGAAGGGCAAGGGTTTTACCCACAAGGTCGGCGACATCGTCACCATCTCGTCGGAAAAATTCGGCGCGCTGGTCAACAGGGTGCGGCTATCGCCCGATTGCCCGCACTGGACCTACGGCGCCAGCCGTTTGATGCGGGAACTGGCGAAGGCCGATCTGATCTAGCACCTTTCGACACGCAGCCGTGGGTTCGGTTGTTGACGCTGGTCCGAGGAGTGGCCGCCGGCGTCATCCTCGTCAGTGCTGGTTGCGCTATCGCAGGTCGGGCAAACAGGACGACCCGTTCGGCTCAGTTCGACGCCAGTTATCCGACAGTCTGAAAAATCACATCAACTGATGCGATCTGATGGGAGCGCTGATGGCGCCCCGTCAGGCGCCAACTACATCTGCAGACGGAGGCTTGCCAATCGCCGAAAAAGGGAATGCTCTGACGGCGCTGGCAAAGACGCAATCCGGCGGTCGCCGGAACAAGGGACGGATTGAGAACTGACCATCGACAAACGGGAGGAAATCAAATGCTGACACGGCTAAGACTTGTCCTATACGGCCTGTTGGTGGCGCTGACGATTGTTCCGGCAGCGGCACAGGCCAAGACATTCTACTGGATTTCGCATGGCGGCCCGGCCGATCCGGTCTGGACCTACTTCCTGGCCGGCGCCAAGCAATGGGCCAAGGACACCGGCAACACCGTCAACACCTCGTTCCACAATGGCGATGTCGCCTCGCAGCAGGAAGCGGTTCGCGCCGCCCTCTCCGCCAAGGCCGATGGCATCGTCACCACGAGCCCCGATCCGGGCAGCCTGGTAGAGATCGTCAAGGAAGCGCGTGCGGCGAAAGTGCCGATCATCAATTTCAACACGCCGGACCCGAAAGCGGACTTCAACGCGTATGTCGGCGGCGACAATGTCACCTTCGGCAAGCACTGGGCACAATACCTGGTCGACAAGGGGCTGGTGAAGAAGGGCGACTTCGTCTGGATGCCTGTCGAGGTCCCCGGCGCCACCTATGGCGTCCAGGAAGAAGAAGGCATCAAGAGCGTCTTCGGGCCGCTCGGCATCACCTATGAAATCACCGAAGCCACGCTCGACCAGGCTGAAGTGATCAACCGCATGGTCGACTACCTCACAGCCAACAAAGCCAAGGTCAAGGCGATCATCGGCCTCGGCGATCTCGTCACCGGCTCGATCAAGCGGGTGTTCGACCAGGTCGGCATCAAGCCGGGCGAAATCCCGGTCGTCGGCTGGGGCAACTCGCTCGACACCACCCCGGAAGTGCTGAACGGCTACGTCAATGCCGGCCAGTGGCAGGATCCGCAGGCGACCAGCTATGTCGCACTCTCGCTCGCCAATATGGCCGCGAGCGGCATTCCTCCGGGCTTCAACGTCATCACCGGCGCGCTCTACGAGAAGGACACCGCGCAGGTCTACGACAACATCCTGTCCGGCAAGTAATATCCCGTGCCCAAACAGTCGCGATCGCCTCGGTGATCGCGACTGGCTTCCTATTTTCGCAGAGCCGTTCACGCACGAATATGCAAGGCTCAGCCTTTCCACCTATGTCGCGGGTTGCTCGTGGAAAATCGTTCCCTCATCCAACACTTCGTCGCACGGCCAGAATTCGGCCCCTTCGTGCTGCTCGTCGTCGAGATCGCCGTTTTCTGGGGCATCAACCACGACTTCCTGTCGCCGCAGAACATCTCCAACACGCTTGCCTTCACGGTCGAGCTCGGCCTGATCGCGCTGGCGATGACGCTGTTGATGACGTCGGGCGAATTCGACCTCTCGGTCGGTTCGCTGTTCGGTTTCTCGCCGGTGCTGATGTGGACGCTGTTCAACAGCGGCCTGACATCGCTGGAGGTCGGCTTTGTCGCCGCACTGCTGGTTGCCGGCTTCATCGGGCTGGTCAACGGCTGGTTCGTGACGCAGCTCAAGATCCCGTCCTTCCTGGTGACGCTCGGCATGCTTTTGGTGGTACGCGGCACCGCCCTTTTCGTCACCGATGGCTTTCCGCAGCGCACCTGGAGCGCGGAAGGCAGCTGGCTGGCGGAAGCGCTGGTCGGCGATTTCTTCATCGGGCCGTTCCGCATCTACATGTCGCTGTTCTGGTTCATCGCCGCGGCCATCGCGCTCGGCTATGTGCTGACGCAGAGCCGGACCGGCAATTGGATCCAGGCGGCCGGCGGCAATCCCAATGCGGCGCGCGCCCGCGGCGTCAATGTCAGCGGCGTCAAGATCGGCCTGTTCGTGCTGTCGTCGGTCATGGCCTCGCTTGCCGGCGTCATCTCTTCGTTGCGCACCTCGGCTGCCAACCCCAACAGCGGCACCGGCTATGAGCTGGAAGTCATCGCCATGGTGGTGATCGGCGGTACAGCACTCACCGGCGGGCGCGGCACCATCATCGGCACCGTGCTCGGCATCCTGATCCTGCGCGTGATGCGCAACGGCATCGTGCTGATCGGCGTGCCAGGCCTTGCCTACAACATCTTCATCGGCGCGATCATCCTTGGCATGATGGCGCTCCATTCATGGCTGGAACGCCGGCATCAGGCAGGGACTTGAACCATGGCCGAGCCACTGATCCGCATGCAGAACATCCGCAAGTCCTATGGCCGCGTGCAGGCGCTGGTGGATGCCAATTTCCATGTCAACGAACGGGAGATCGTCGGCCTGCTCGGCGACAACGGCGCCGGCAAGTCGACGCTGATCAAGGTGCTTTCGGGGGCTGTGCCGCTGACCAGCGGCGACATCTTCATCCGCGGCAAGAAGGTGAATTTGCGCAACACCAGCGACGCCATCGCCCAGGGCATCGAGACGATCTACCAGGATTCGGCGCTGGTTACGCAATTATCGATCGCCCGCAATTTGTTCCTCGGACGCGAGCCGGTCAAGCCGCCGCGCTTCCTCAACCGGATGGACCAGGACGCCATGAACGTGGTCGCCCGCGACCTGCTCAAGCAGGTCGGCATCTCCAAGAACATCCCGCCGACGACGCCGATCGGCTCGCTGTCGGGCGGCGAGCGCCAGGCGGTGGCGATCGCTCGCGCCATGCATTTCGACAGCGACCTGATTATCCTCGACGAGCCGACCAACAATCTCGGCGTCGCCGAAACACAGGGCGTGCTCAGCTTCGTTCGCAACGCCCGCGATTCCGGTCATTCCTGCATCTTCATCGCGCATAACATCCACCATGTCTTCCAGGTGGTCGACCGCATCGTCGTCATGCGCCGGGGCAAGGTGGTCGCCGACGACATCGACCCCAAGAAGACCAGCGTGTTGGAAGTCGAGCGGATCATCACCGGCATGTCGGACAAGGAAATCCGTGATGCCATTGCCGATGGCAAGCCATCGCACTGACTATCTGTGATGGACGGCAATCATCCGTCACTCAGGTCGCATCGTTCATCTGGCGCGGCCTCGCATCGGCGCATAGGTTGCGGCATGAAAGCCACCGTCTCGTATTTCGCCCGCAATTGCGGGCCGTGGGTTGCGGCATGAAAGCCACCGTTTCGGATCACGCCCGCAATTGCGGGCCGGGGGTTCCGGCATGAAAGCCACCGTCTCGGATATCGCCCGCAACTGCGGGCTGTCGACCGCAACGGTCGACAGGGTGCTCAACAACCGGCCGGGTGCGAGCGCCGCCAACCGGCAGCGCGTCATGGAGGCGGCCAAGCAGCTCGGCTATCTGCCGGTCGCGGATCAGGTGACGCTGCCCTCGCGGCCCGCGCACCTCGAATTCCTGCTGCCGATCGGCAGCAATGCCTTCATGCGCGATCTTGCCGGCCATATCGAGGATTACGCCGCGCGCCTGCCGCTCGTCGCCTCGTGCCGGATCCACAACCTCGCAGGCATCTCGCCGAACGCGCTGCAGAGTGCCGTCGAAAATCTCTCGCTCAAGGCCAATGGCGTCGGTGTCATCGCCGTCGATCATCCGCGTACGCGCAACATCCTGCGCGACATCGTCGACGCCGGCATGCGCCTGGTGACGCTGGTGTCCGATGTTCCGGCGGCACCGCGCTCGGCCTATGTCGGCATCGACAACCGGGTGGCGGGACGAACGGCGGCGCTGTTGATGGGACGCTTCCTTGGCGGCCGCACCGGCCATCTGGCGATGGTCGTCGGCTCGCGCTCCTATCGCGGCCACGAGGAACGCGAGATGGGTTTCCGCTCGGTGCTCAATGAAGAGTTTCCCAACCTGACGGTGAGCAGCGCAGTCGAGATCAACGACGAGCCTGAGATTAGCTATGCCGAAACCATGAAGGCACTGCGCAACGAACCGGAACTGCTGGGCATCTATTGCGTCGGAGCCGGACATTCGGGCGTTGCAAGGGCGATCCGGGAAGCGAGGCCGAACCGCAAACCGGTGTTCATCTGCCACGACCTCACCAAGGACACACGCGGCCATCTGGTCGACGATCTGCTCGATGTCGTCATCGACCAAAATGCCAGGCTGATCGCGGAACAGTCGGTCATTCGCCTGCTCGGCTCGATTGCCTCCTCGGCGCCCTACCTTACCAGGAAGTTCATCGAACCGCGGTTGATCTTCAGGGAAAACATTCCGGTGCAGTGAGGTGGGCGACAAGGCACAACCCGGATTTGTACGACAATTGACACGGCAAATCTGCACAGCAGCTATGCAGGATTCATTATTGCCGAATCATTGGGCAAATCGTAGTTTCTGGTTGTCGGCCATCTACTCCTCCCAGATGCGATGCCGACGCTGAATGGGGTGCACCTCCTCCCGCACCACATTCGAAATCGAGCCCGCTGCCACCTCCTCCCGGCAGCGGGCTTTTTTTGTTCGGTCCTTGGAAATTTCCGGTGCGCCCGCGTTGGGGCGGCGGTCATCGCCTCGGTCACACGACGGGCAAGACGCCAACAGTCGCGGTTGAGATCAACCGGCGGCGGTGCCCCGGAAGGAAACGATCAACCCTTCGGCCATGCGCACGAACTGCATGCTAGGACCTTCGTTTCCCACGGTCTGCACGCTGACACGCGCGCCCTCGAACAGCAGCGACAGCGTATCGGCGAGTAGTTCGGCCTGACCGATACCCGCATCTCTGCATAGCGTTACAAGGCGCTCACGCTGGGCTTCCTTGAGCTCCTTGATCACCAGCCTGGCCGGATGGTCCGGCTCGGTCAGTTCAGCGGCGGCATTGGCCATGTCGCAGCCACGACCGTCAGCATTGAGCATGGCAGCCGCCTTGCGAACCCAGGCATGCAGCTGGGCAAGCTTGTCACCAGGAAATTCGGCTTCAAATACATCCCACATAGCGCCGGCCTTGGCCGCATTGGCGCGCAGGCATTCGACGATCAGTTCGTCCTTGGATTCGAAGTGACGATAGAGCGTCATCTTGTTCGTGCCGGCAGCTTCGGTGATGGCGTCGACCCCGACGCCCTTGATGCCATGCTTGTGGAACATGTCGCGTGCCGTCTCCAGGATCCGCTCCCGTGGACGAGAGCGCTCCACGACGCCTTCTGTCATCATGATCTCCTTTCGTTTCCAAAAAACCCTCGGCCACCTCTTGACTAGGGTGTTACCGGTCTGTAACTTCCAGAATGTTACTTACTGGTAACACCTCTATCGTCCGTCGTCAATAACAAGGCCGTGAACTGGCCCTGCCAGGCGAAGGCGGATGAAAAACTGCCAATCATGCGGCCTCGGCCGGTGAAGAGATGAAAAACGGTTCGCGAGCATGGGCTGCGAACCGACAGACAAGGAGCCGGCCAATGCCACAGCGCCGCGATCTTACCATAGAGGAAGCCGTCCGGGATCCGATGATCCGGCTGGTCATGAAAGCCGATGGCGTCGATCCGCGCGCCTTCGAAAACATGCTTCGCTCACTCGCCGATGCGCAGCAGCGCGAGGTGCCGTTATTCCGTTCGCAGGATGAGTTTGGTGTCGGGCGCGCTCAAAGGTTGTCCAGGGTTGCCAGTGCCTTCGGCAGGGCAACGGCGGCCGGGGAGGCGTGTGTGTCGTGGTAAACTTTTTCATCCATCGTCCGATCTTCGCCTCAGCGATCGCCATCATCATGGTGCTCGCCGGGACGATTTGTTATTTCCTGCTGCCCGTCTCCCAGTTCCCCGACATCACACCGCCGCAGGTCGTGGTCAGCGCCCATTATCCGGGCGCCAGCGCGCAAGTGGTGGCAGACACGGTAACGACGCCGCTCGAGCAGCAGATCAACGGCGTGCAAGGCATGACCTACATGTCGTCGACGAGCTCCAATGACGGCTCCTCGACCATCACAATCACCTTCGATGTCGGCTATTCGCTGAGCACCGCCGCGGTCGACGTCCAGAACCGCGTCTCGCAGGCGGCCTCGTCGCTGCCGGCGATCGTCAACCAGGGCGGCGTGACGATCAAGAAGCAGAACCCGAACTTCGTCCTCATCGTCAACCTGACATCGCCGGACAGTTCCGTCGATCCGGTGGCGCTGAGCAACCTTGCCTATCTGCAGGTGGTCGATCCGCTGAAGCGGTTGCCGGGCGTCGGCGACGTGCAGATCTTCGGCGAGCGCCGCTATTCGATGCGCGTCTGGCTCGATCCCGACAAGCTTGCCAACCTCGGCATCACCGCGGTCGACGTGCAAAACGCCATCGCCGAACAGAATGTCCAGGTGGCGGCCGGCAAGATCGGCCAGTCGCCGGCCCCCGCCGGCACCGCTTTCGAGATGCAGGTCAACGCCGTCGGTCGCCTGAGCGATCCCAAGGAATTTGGGGACATCGTCGTGCGCGCCAACACCGGCACCGGCTCGCTGGTACGGCTGCGCGACGTCGCCCGCATCGAACTCGGAGCGCTGCAATATTCGTCGTCCGCCTTCTTTGGCAAGGATCCGACCGTCGTGCTCGCCGTCTACCAGATGCCGGGTTCCAACGCGCTCGATCTGCAGCAGCGCGTCAAGGACAAGATGCAGGAGCTGTCCGGCCGTTTCCCGAAGGGCGTCTCCTATGCGATGCACTACGACACGACCCGCTTCGTCTCGGCGTCGATGCATGACGTGCTGATCACGCTCGGCGAAGCGCTGGTGCTGGTCGTCGCCGTGGTGTTCATCTTCCTGCAAAGCTGGCGCACGACGATCATCCCGACCATCGCCATACCGGTTTCGCTGGTGGCGACGCTGGTCGTCATGGAGATGCTCGGCTTCTCGCTCAACATGCTCTCCCTGCTCGGCATGGTGCTGGCGATCGGCCTCGTCGTCGACGATGCCATCGTCGTGGTCGAGAATGTCGAACGACAGTTGGAGGCCGGGCTCAAACCGCTGGCGGCCACCAAGGCCGCGATGGCCGAAGTCACCGGTCCTATCATCGCCACGACGGCGGTGCTGATGGCCGTGTTCGTCCCTGTTGCCTTCATTCCGGGCGTCTCCGGCAGGCTTTACAATCAGTTCGCGCTGACGGTGGCGATTTCCGTCGGTATCTCCGCCTTCAACTCGCTGACGCTGAGCCCCGCGCTCAGTGCCGCCTTCCTGCGGCATCGCGGCGAGACGCAGTTCGCCCCGTTCCGCTGGTTCAACACAGGCTTCGACAGGCTGTCGCATGCCTATGCGCACGGCGTGCGCATTCTCATCCGCCTGCGCTGGATCATGCTCGGCCTGTTCGCGGCCGGACTGGTCGCCACCTACTTCGTCTGGCAGCGCCTGCCCTCGACCTTCCTTCCGGTCGAGGACCAGGGCTATTTCTTCGTCGTCATCCAGTTGCCCGACGGCGCTTCGCTGGAACGCACCGACGCGGTGGCCAAGAAGGCGCGCGACATCCTGCAGGCAACGCCCGGCGTCGAAATCGTCGGCTCGATCAGCGGCCTGAACTTCCTGACCAGTGCGGCTCAATCGAACTCGGCGGTCGAGTTCGCCATCCTGAAGCCATGGGAGGAACGCGGTCCCGATCAGAGCGCCTCCAAGCTCGTCGCCGACGTGCGCGGCAAGCTGATGCAGATCCCGGAAGCGTTTGCGCTGAGCTTCGATCCACCGTCGATCCCGGGTATCGGTACGACAGGCGGCTTCGAATTCGTCGTCGAAGACCTCACTGGTCGCGGCAGCGCAGCTCTCAACGACGCCACGCAAGCTGTGATCGCCGAGGCGCGCAAGCAGCCGGAGATCAATCCGCAGCAGCTGTTCTCGCCGTTCTCGACCTCGACGCCGCAGTTCAACTACGACCTCGACCGCAGCAAGGCGAAACTGCTCGGCCTTAACCTGCCGGATGTGTTCAGCACGCTGCAGATTTATCTCGGCTCGCTCTACGTCAACGATTTCAACCTGTTCGGCCGCACCTTCCGGGTGACCATCCAGGCTGACAAGGATGCACGTGCGGGCGCTGCCGACATTTCGCGGCTCTATGTGCGCAATGCCTCCGGCGGCATGGTGCCGCTCAGCACACTGGGCAAGCTCGTGCCGTTCGTCGGCCCGGAAACCGTGCCGCACTACAACAACAACGCCTCGGCCTCGATCAATGGCGGCGCTGCACCGGGCTTCTCCTCGGGCCAGGCGGTCGCCGCGATGGAACGGGCCGCCGCCACCGCGCTGCCCAGGGATTTCGGTTTCGAATGGACCGGCATCACCTTCCAGGAGCTCAAGGCAGGATCGATCGCGTCCGTCGTCTTCGGCCTCGCCATCGTCTTCGTCTTCCTGATCCTGGCGGCGCAGTACGAGAGCTGGGCGATGCCATTCATGGTGTTGCTGGCGGTGCCGCTCGCTCTGTTCGGCGCGTTCGTGGTGCTGTGGATGCGCGGCATGCAGATCGACGTCTACTCGCAGATCGGCTTCGTTATGCTGATCGGCCTGGCGGCGAAGAACGCGATCCTGATCGTCGAGTTCGCCCGGCGACGGCGCGAGGAAGGCTTGAGCATTGTCGAGGCGGCGATGGAAGCCGCCCGGCTCAGGCTGCGGCCGATCCTGATGACGGCCTTCGCCTTCATCCTCGGCGTGCTGCCGCTGATGTTTGCGACCGGCGCCGGTGCAGCAAGCCGTCAGTCGATCGGCACCACCGTCTTCGGCGGCATGGTCGCCGCGACCATCCTGTCGCTGGTGTTCGTGCCGGTCTTCTACGCGGTCATCGAACAGCTGCGCGAACGCCGCGGCAATGACGAGCCCGCTACTCAAGACAATGAGCCAACGACTGAGCACGCCTTCCCGCCCCTGGCGGAAGCGGCCGAATAAGATTGGAGACTGATCATGCGTAAATGGAAAATCGCTTTGGGAACGGCTGTCGCGCTGGGTGCGATCTCGGTGGCCAGCGTCCACCTGCTGGACATGGGCAATCTCAGCCTCAATGCCGGCACGGCCGGCGCCGCACCCGCCCCGGCGGCGTTCGTCATGCCGGTGCCGGTGGTCAGCGTCGTCAGGAAGACGATCCCGATCTACCTCGACTACGCCGCGCGGACGGAACCGATCCGCAGCATAACGTTGCAAGCCAGGATTCCAGGCTATCTGCAGGAACAGAACGCTGCTGACGGCGTCGACGTCCGGCAAGGCGATCTTCTCTACAAGATCTCGCCTGACGACTTCCAGGCCGCTCTTGACCAGGCGAAGGCGCAGGTGCAGCGCGACATGGCAACGCTCGACTACGCCCGCTCCAATCTTGGCCGCGGCACCGAGCTTGCCAAGAGCGGGTACCTCGCCAAGGACGGCTTCGACCAGCGCACAAGCACCTTGCGCGAAGCGCAAGCGTCTTTGGCGCTCAACCAGGCGGCGGTCCGCACGGCCGAGCTCAATCTGAGCTATTCCGAAATCCGCGCACCGTTTGCGGGACGCCTGGGTCGCAACCAGGCCTCGGTCGGAACGCTGGTCAGCGTCGCCGGCACGGTGCTCAACACGCTGGTGCAGCTCGATCCGATCTACGTCACCTTCAATCCGAGCGAGACGGATCTGGCCGAGATCGAGCAGGCCCGCGCCAGCGGCCCGATCGAGGTCGAGGTCCTGCTTCCCGGCCAGACCGAGGCGAGCCAGAAGGGCGAACTCACCTTCATCGACAATTCGGTCGACCGTTCGACCGGCACCATCACCGCGCGAGCGACGATCGGCAACGGCAAGTTCACCCTGTTGCCCGGCCAATATGTTCGTGTCCGGTTGCATGTGAGGCAGCAGGCCGATGCGCTCATGGTGCCGCAGACGGCGCTGGGCTCGAGCCAGCTCGGCAAATATCTCTATGTCGTCGGCAAGGGCAACACGGTCGACCAGCGGCTGGTTTCGCTCGGCCCGACGAGCGGCGATCAGGTCGCCATCTTAAGCGGCGTCGCCGAGGGCGATCAGGTCATCACGGGCAATCTGCAGAAGATCGGACCCGGAATGCCTGTATCTCCAACGCCGGAAAAGCCGGCCACCTGAACTCCCCCGTCAGGACCGGCTTCAGCGCGGCGCCCCGACCTTCCCACTGGTCGCGGGCGCCGCTTTCGTGAGCAGTCCCCCCAGTCAGGAATGGCCGAGACGCACCGACACCGGTGACATCGCGATCGGCCGGCCAGTCTCGGGATCGGCGCGGGCCATGACGCGGTGACCAACGGCGAGGCCCAGTCTCGCCGAGATGATCGCCAGGCCGGCGCCTTCGAAGAATTCATAATGGCTCTTGTTCGATTGTCGACAACCTGATTGGGTTGCTGTCTCTCCTACGCGCGCGGCCTCGAACAGTGCCCGTTGAAAGGCGTTTGACTCGTCCCCACTATCGCAGCCAACGGAAAAGACACGTGCAGATCCAAACCATCAAAGCCTACCATGTCGTGCAGCCTTTCGTGGACGGGCCCTACCGCATGTCGAAGGGGCGCGTTGCCGATGCCTTCGACGCTGTGATCGTGTCCATTACCTCCGACAGCGGCCTCACCGGCTGGGGCGAAATGGCGCCGCTCGGCAATTTCTATTCGCCTGCCTTCGCGGCCGGCGTCCGCGCCGGCGTGGTGGAGATAGCCCCGCATCTGATCGGCCACGATCCACGCGGGCTTGCCAGCGTCGGGCGGCTGATGGACACGGTATTCAAGGGTCATCCCTACATCAAGTCGGCGCTGGACATGGCGTGCTGGGATCTCGCGGCGCGCGCCGCCGACGTGCCGCTGGTGACGCTGCTCGGCGGCCAGGAGAGCGAGACGGCCGAACTCTACAAGGTCGTCACGCATGGCAGGGTCGAGGCCATGGCCACGCTGGCCAAGCGCATCGTCAAGGACGGCTTCCACCGGCTGCAGGTCAAGGTCGGCGGCAATGTCCACGACGACATCGAGCGCATCACAGCGGTCGCCGCCTCGGTGCCGAAAGGCACGGTTATCTTCTGCGACGCCAATGCCGGCTGGACGCCCTACCAGGCGCGCCAGTTTGCCGACGCCACACGGGCCATCGACTATACATTCGAGCAGCCCTGCACGACGATCGACGAATGCATGTCGGTGCGCCGCTCGCTCGACAAGCCGATGGTGCTCGACGAGTCCGTCGCCTCGCTGGACGACATGCTCGACATCCACCGCAAGGGTGCTGCCGACGGGCTGACGCTGAAGATCTCGCGGCTCGGCGGCGTGAGCAGGACGCGGCAGATCCGCGACCTTGCCGTCGACCTCGGCTTCATGATCACCGTCGAGGATACGGGCGGCGCCGAGATCGACACCGCTGCCATGGCGCATCTGTCGCTGTCGACGCCTGAAGAGCGCCGGCTGCACGCCATCGCTTTCCATGAATGGGTGACGGTGCGCACGGCGTCGAACATGCCGCCGGTCACCGGCAGCCGCATGGGCATTCCAGACGGACCGGGCCTTGGCATCGACGTCGTTCCCGACCTACTCGGGAAAGCTTTCTTCGAAGTCGGCCGCTGAGATGAAACTCCGCGGCATCAAAGCCCCGCCGACCAATTTACGCCTCGAAGCGCCCTACGCCTGGCTGTTCGGCGCGTTCGGCGGGTTTTCGCCGACCATTGTCGAGGTCGAGGATGGGCGCTTGATCGGGACGTAGCGCAGCGCGTACCTTCCCGAAAGCAGGGAGGGCTATCGATGGATCTTTTCAAACTTGACGGCGATGTCGCGCTGGTCACGGGCGCCGGCAGCGGCATCGGCCAGGCGATCGCGATCGGGCTGGCCGAGGCGGGTGCCGACGTCGCCTGTTTCGGCCATGCGTCGAAAGGTGGACTGGACGAAACCGCGCACCGGATCACCGCACTCGGCCGCAAGGCGCTTGTGCTGACCGGCACGGTGACGTCCGAGGGTGATCTCGCGGCGGCGATCGATCGCGTCGAGGCCGAACTCGGTGCGCTGACCGTCGCCGTCAACAATGCCGGCATTGCCGGCTCCGAGCCCGCCGAGACGATGCCGCTGGAGACATGGCAGAAAGTGCACGAGGTCAATGTCGCCGGCGTCTTCCTGTCCTGTCAGGCCGAAGCCCGCAAGATGCTGGCGCGACGCAAGGGCTCGATCATCAACATCGCCTCGATGTCCGGCACCATCGTCAACCGGGGCCTGACGCAGGCGCACTACAATTCCTCGAAAGCCGCCGTCATCCACATGTCCAGGAGTCTCGCCATGGAGTGGGCCGACCGCGGGCTGCGGGTCAACGTCGTCAGCCCGGGTTACACGCTGACGCCGATGAACAAGCGCCCGGAGGTGGCGGAAGAGGTCAAGATCTTCAAGCGCGACACGCCGATGGGGCGCATGGCGGCGCCGGAGGAGATGGTCGGACCGACAGTATTCCTGGCCAGCCGCGCCTCGAGCTTCGTCACCGGCCTCGACCTGATCGTCGATGGCGGTTACGTCTGCTGGTAGGCTTCGACTTCGCCTGCAGTCTGAATTTATACGTCCCGAAGGCGTTAGTCGTTGCGCAACATGAACCTTGGTGTATGTAATTTCATCCCATGAAACGACCTTGGCGAGACAGGGCTTGCCCGGGTCGATAGCCGAGAGCAATTGCAGCAAAAGTGCGAAGCGGTTTTGCGTCCGGAATTGCGTAAAAACAAACGGATGGAGCATTGGAGGCGATCGTGTTTCGCCGGAAATGCTCTGGATCATGGGACCTTGATGGCTCGCACCTTGCAGGGCGCCGCAGGACCGGCAGTTGATCCGCAGATGATCGCTCCCGCAGCGATCCGTCGGCAGCCATGACGCTGAGACTCCCAGCATTTTCCACCATCACCAGAATTGAGCACCATCTTGCCTGCTTTGGCCAAAGCCAAGGCAACAATTTGGCGCCGATGGCCTTGCGCAACGAACTGCCTTTCCAACACAATCAAGAAAAGCCGCAAGAAGGGAACGACCGATAACTGTCACAGCTTGAAGGAGAACAAGCATGTCATTTCGCAGTCACATCTCGAAACTCTCGATGGGCGCCGTCGCGCTGGCGACGTTAAGCCTGCTGACGCCGTCCGCTCAAGCCGCCGCACCGGAATCCAACGATCCGATCAAGATCGCGCTGTTCGACTGGACCAGTGTCAATCTGAACGCCAAGATCCTCGGCGGCATCCTGGAAAAGCTCGGCTATACCGTCGAATATCCGACCGCCGACTACCTCTCCAGCCTGACCACCGGTCTCACCAATGGCGATCTCGATGTCGGCCTGGAATTCTGGGACACGACCGCCGGCGAGGCGATGAAAGCCTCCGATGCGACCGGCCAGACCGAACGGCTGGGCAAGCTCGGACCCAAGGCCAAGGAAGAGTGGTGGTTTCCCGAATACATGAAGGAGAAGTGCCCCGGCCTGCCCAATTGGGAAGCGCTGAAGGACCCGAAATGCGCCGAGGCCTTCTCGACGGCGGAAACCACACCGAAAGGGCGTTATCTCGGCGGGCCGGTGACATGGGAAGGCTTTGATGACGAGCGCGTCGAGGCACTGAAGCTGCCCTTCACCGTCATCCATGCCGGCACCGACGCGGCGATGTTCGCCGAGCTGGATTCCGCCTATCAGCGCAAGGCGCCGATCATGCTGTGGATCTATTCGCCGCACTGGGCGCCGGCCAAATACAAGGGCGAGTGGATTGAATTCCCCGAATACACGCCCGAGTGCTACAACGACCCAAAATGGGGCGTGAACCCTGACGCCAAATATGATTGCGGCAAGCCGCATGGCGAGATCTGGAAATACTCCTGGGCCGGCATGAAGGACAAATGGCCGGTCGCCTACAAGGTGGCGAAGGCCTACACGGTCGACACCGACGAACTCAACAAGATGAGCGGCGAGATCGATCTCGGCGGCAAGACGCCGGAAGATGTCGCCGCCACCTGGATCGCCGCCCACGAGGCCGACTGGAAAGCCTGGGCGCAGTAATCGTTCCAACTGGAAAAATGAGACCCGGCTGCTTGATCAGCCGGGCCTCAATTCTTGATGTTCCAGAAGGACGCTTGAATGACGGACAAGACTGAACAGGGACCAAACGCCGCTGGCACGCCAAAGGATGCCCGCCCGATAAAACTTGCCTGCCGCAATGTCTGGAAACTGTTCGGATCGAATGCGGCCAACTTCATCCGAGAACGCGACGGCAAGGCCAGCATGGCTGAAGTCGCTGCTGCCGGACTTGTCGGCGCGGTGCGCGCCGTCGATCTCGAAATCCGCCAGGGTGAGATCTTCATCATCATGGGCCTGTCGGGCTCCGGCAAATCGACGCTGGTGCGCTGCATGTCGAGACTGGTCGAGCCGACCCACGGCAAGGTCGAATTCGAGGGCAAGGACCTCCTGAAAATCTCGGATGCAGCACTGATCGAATTGCGGCGACACCGTATGGGGATGGTGTTCCAGAATTTTGCGCTTCTGCCGCATCTCAACGTGCTGGAGAATATCGCCTTTCCGCTCAGCATCCAGGGACAGGACCGGCCGACGCGCGAGGCACGGGCCCGCGAGGTTATCGAACTCGTCGGCCTGCGCGGACGCGAGCATTTCTATCCGCGCGAGCTTTCTGGCGGCCAGCAGCAACGTGTCGGCATCGCCCGCAGCCTGGCGACCAAACCGGAAATCTGGTTCCTCGACGAGCCGTTCTCGGCGCTCGATCCGCTGATCCGCCGCGAGATGCAGGACGAGCTGATGCGGCTGCAGACCATGCTGCACAAGACCATCGTCTTCATCACCCACGATTTCGACGAGGCGACCCGGCTGGCCGACCGCATCGCCATCATGAAGGACGGCGAGGTCATCCAGATCGGCACGCCGGAAGAGCTGGTGGTCAATCCGGAGACCGACTATGTCGCCGAGTTCACCCGCGACGTGGACCGCGCCAAGGTGATTTCGGCACGCAGCCTGATGCGCGCCTGCGACGGCTCGGAGCATGGCGGCACCGTTACCCCGGATGCCAAGATCGCCAGCTTCTCGGCCGGCATTGTTGCCGCCGACAAGCCGTTCGCGGTGGTCAACGGCACCGGCAAGCCCATCGGCGAGGTGACGCCGCAAGCGGTGATCGATCTGCTGGTCGGTATCGATCGCTCGAGGGCCGGCGCATGACGGCGACGGCAAGCGCCAGTGAAGCAAGGGCGCGACCTCTTCAGATCTGGCTGCTGATCTGGGCGTTCGCGCTTGCCGCCGTGCTTGTCGTGTTCCTGCTGCAGGACCGCCTGCCCTGGGCCGTCAACTATCCGGCAAGCGCCGTCGTGCCGGTCGCCGACTGGGTCAGCGCGCTGATGCGCTGGATCAAGTCGAACCTGTCGTGGCTGACCCGCTCGATCACCGCGGTGCTCGGCGTACCGCTCGATTTCGCGCTCAACCTGCTGGCCAAGAATTTCAAGATCGGCCATGGCATTGATGCCTATGTCCTGCCGCGCCTGTCCTGGGTCGGCGTCTGCGCTGCCGCCTTCCTCGCCGGACGTGCCGTTGGCGGCCGGAAACTTAGCCTGCTGGTTGGCGGCTGCTTCCTCTACATCGCGCTGTTCGGCCAATGGACCAGTGCCATGCTGACGCTGGCGCTGATCTCTATCGCGGTGCCGTTCTGCATCGTCACCGGCCTGTTCGCCGGCATATGGGCATGGCGCAAGCCTTGGGCGGAAAAGCTCATCGTCTCCCCTGCCCTTGACCTGATGCAGACGATCCCGACCTTTGCCTACCTCATCCCGATGCTGCTGCTGTTCGGCAACAGCCCGGTCTCGGCGATGATCGCAACCGCCATCTTCGCCACGCCGCCGATGGTGCGGGCGACGATGCTGGGGCTGTCGCGGGTGCCCTCCGAGATCGACGATTTCAGCGAAATGGCCGGCTGCACGGCCCGCCAGAAATTGTGGCGGGTGCTGCTGCCTTCGGCGCGGCCGATACTGATGGTCGGCGTCAACCAAGTGATCATGCTGGCGCTGAATATGGTCATCATCGCCTCGATGATCGGTGCCGGTGGTCTCGGCTACGACGTGCTCCTGGCCCTGCGCGCGCTGAAGGTCGGCGAAGCGATGGAAGCCGGTCTCGCCATCGTGGCGCTCGCCGTCGCACTCGACCGACTGAGCCAGGCCATCGCGCACAAGCAGGCCAAGGGTCATGTCCATCAGGCGATCAGCCCGAGCCTCTGGCGGCGCTACCCCAATCTGACGCTGGCCATCGCCATACTTGTCGTGACAACGCTGCTCGGCCTGTTTGTGCCGGCCTTCGCGGCGGTGCCGAAAGCGATCACCTTCACCACCGCGCCGCTGTGGAAAGCGACAGTGAACTGGGTGACGATCAATTTCTTCGACACGATCGAGGCGTTTCGTGTGGCGCTCATCCTGAACCTGCTGAACCCGCTGCGCGCCTTTTGCGAAGGCTTTCCCTGGTTGGGTGCCGTCTTCCTGCTCGGCCTCGCCGGCTATCAGCTTAGCGGTTTCCGCCTGGCCGTATTGGTTGCCGCTCTGACCGCCTTCTGTGCCATCACAGGCCTGTGGGAAAAAACCATGGCGACCGTCTATCTCTGCGGCATCTCGGCCTTCATCGCTTGTCTGATCGGCATCCCGATCGGGCTGATGGCCTCGCGCAGCGACCGCTTCGAAAAGATCGTCACCCCGGTCATCGACACGCTGCAGGTGCTGCCTTCCTTCTGCTTCATCATCCCGGTGGTGATGCTGTTTCGGGTCGGTGATGTCACCGCGATGATCGCAACGATAGCCTTCGCCGTGGTGCCGGCGATCCGTTACACCAATCACGGCATCAGGCAGGTGCCGCCGGCGCTGATCGAGGCGGCCAAGGTGTCCGGCTGCACGCCGCGCCAGACCTTCTTTCGCGTTCAACTGCCGCTGGCGCTGCCGGAGATCATGCTGGGGGTCAACCAGACGATCCTGATGGCGCTGGCGATGATCATCATCTGCGCCATGGTCGGCACGCGCGATCTCGGCCAGGAAGTGTTCATCGCGCTGTCCAAGGCCGATTCCGGCCGTGGCATCGTCGCCGGCCTGGCAATAGCCTTCATCGGCATCGTCGCCGACCGGCTGTTCAGCGCCTGGACGGCGAAAGCCAGGGCGAGGCTGGGGTAGGATTCGTCAGCGAACGAACGCAGAGCTTCATTTCCGGTCGTGGCCGAATGACCGTGGACCAAGCACTACTACCCGGGCTTGTGACAAAGCCGATCCAGCGCGTCTCGAAGTGCAGTGGCGGCATCGCCACGCTCGTCAGGGGACATCAGCTCCGGTTCAAGTTCCAGCCTGAAGTGCGGCAGCTCGGTTCGAACAGCACAACGAGCGGCCGCCAGATTGTCCTTCAGATCGATGACGCGGTAGGTGGCGACGGGATAGGCGATCCCCTTGACCTGGACGTGCCCCAACTCCTCACAGTCGATTGAGTCCTTCACTTGCGCAAACGTCTCGTAGGAAATGAGGATGGCCCCCGGCGGCGCCTCCTGCTCCAGGCGCGAGGCGAGATTCACGGCGCCGCCGATTATCGTGTAGTCCATCCGGTCCTCGCTGCCGAAGTTACCGACGGTGCAGTAGTCGGTATGGATGCCGATGCGACAGCGCAGCGGTGTTTCGATCCCCATGTCCCGCCAGACTTCGGCAAGCTCGCTAATCCGCTTTTGCATTGCAAGTGCCATCTGCGCGCAAGCCAGCGCGTCCTCCTTGACGCCGCGAGTCTCGGGATCGCCGAAAAACATCAGGATCGCGTCGCCGACATATTTGTCGATTGTCGCGCCGTGATCCGAAGCAATTTTCGACATTTCCGTCAGATAGTGATTGAGGAGTTGGGTGAGATCCTCGGATTCCATTTTGTCAGTGGTCTCGGTAAAGCCGGCGATATCGGAGAAGCATATTGTCAGTTTCTTCCGCTGGCTGGCGATCCTGACCTCCTGGCGGCCGGTGAATATCGAGCGATACACTTGGGGCGCCAGATACTTCGCCAGCTTGCTGGAAAGCGCCTCCAGAACCACGGATTTCTCGGCGAGGTTCTCCTCCCTTTGCTTCAGCTCAGTGATGTCCGAATAGACGGCGACCGTGCCGCCGGCGCTGATCCGCCGCTCGCTGATCATGACCCATCGCCCGTCGCCTCGCCGCTGCACCCAAGGTTCGCCAGGGTTGCGGTGCCGCGAGAGGCGCTCGGCGACCCACTCCTCGACCCGCCCCTCGGCGTCCTTGATGTAGCCGCGCTCAGCGGATCGGCGAATGATTTGCTCGAATGTCGTGCCGGGCGTCAGTTCGGTCTCCAGACCGGTGTAGAGCAATTCGCGGTAGCGGCTGTTGCTGAGGACGAGCCGGTCCTCCCAGTCGTACAGAGCGAATCCTTCGGAGATGCTTTCGATGGCATCGATGAGCCGCTGACGAGCTTCCGCAACGTCGCGCAGGTTCTTTTCCTCGATCTCGACAGCAGTATCCCGGAAGAGTCTCAGCGCTTCGGCCATGCGCCCGATTTCGTCGCTGCCAGCTGCGGGCAGCGGCGCACGAAGGTTGCCCCCCGCAATCGCGAGCATGCCCTGGCTCACGGCCCCCAGTCGGGCAAGGAGGCTGCGGTCGACATAGAGCCAGACAACCAGAACCGAACTCAGGAGGCTGAGGAAGGCGGAGCCGAGCACAACCGCGGTGCCGTAGCGCTGGACGAGCGCGGCTTCGCGACCGGACGCAGCGATCTCCTGGTCTGCCGTGGCGACCAGGCGATCGACGCCAGCGGTGAGATTGCGCGACAGTCGATTGTTCTCGGCCAGAAGCCTTTCGCCCTGTGCCAGGACAGCAAACTCGTCCTCCCGCGCCTTGGGGATGCTGTCCTCGCCGTCGGTCAAACCCTTGAATTCGTCGACACGCTGCCGGAAGCGGATCCGCAGCTTTTCGTCGATCTCCGTGGCAACCTTTTCAAGAGCAGTGAGCGAACGGCGTAGCGGAAAAAGGATCAACGCCAGGTCGCCCGGCGTCGGCGCGTTCGCGACCTTCACCAGCGCGTCGTTGACCGCCGAGATCTCCAGCTGCGCCTTCTGCTGGGGGATGTAGGCCGCAATCGCCTGGACCAGGTCGGCCATCGCCGCTGCGCGTCGATCAGGCGACAGCGACGTGTCGGCCGCGACCGCCCGCCATTGCGGGAGCCTGGAATCCATCACTAGGATGCCGGTGGCGACAAGGCGCTGGCTGCCGGTCGTCGTCGCGGCGAGGCGGTTCAGGAGTTCCTCCTTACGGGCTACCACGTCGAGCCGGGCGACAACAAGAGAGTCGAGCTCCTTCAGGTTGCGCCTCAGAACAATCGCGGCTTCCTCGATCTCGGCCAAAGGCACTGTGCCCGACGTGGCATCCCGGAGGTCCGTGCGCAGGGCCTCGAGGCGGGACATCTCGAGCGCGACGGCAGCCGAGACCTCGCTGTGCTGAGCCCTGCTTGTCGCTGCCAGCACCGATGGCGCGGCAGCAGCGACCCGTTCGGCCTGGCGCGACAGCTGGAGGGAGGCGAGCGCCGACGGCACTCGATCCGTGGTAATTCGGTCGACGACGTCGCCAACCTGGAGGAAGGCATAAAGCGCCGCAGCGGTTGCTAGCACCGCAAGGGCGCTGATCCCGAAAAAGGCGAGCAACAGCCGGCCGCGTATGCCGAGGCGTTCAAGCATCTCGGCGAGTCGGAACAGTCCGGCCACACTGGTCTTCATCAGACTAGACGTCTCAGCCGGCGCGCCGGCGATCAGCGAATCCTATTCAACCGGCACGTACTCTCCGCCGCGCCAGACGTACCAAACCCAGCTCTGCTTCGTGAGGTCGCCCTTGTCGTCGAAATCGACCCGGCCGATGACGGTGTCGAATTCCTGTTCGTGCAGTGCCGCAATGACGGCCTTCGGCTCCAGCGAACCTGCCTTCGAGACGGCCTGGGCCCAGACCTGGACCGCGCAGTAGCTCAACAGCGTATAGCCCGCGGGTTCGAAGTTCTCCGCACGGAACTGCTCAACGACCGCGGCCGCTTCGGAGCTTCGCCTCGGGTCCGCCGGGAACGTGAAGAGGGTCCCCTCCGCCGCGGGGCCGGCGATCAGGGCAAATTCCTCGGTCGCCAAAGCATCTCCGGATATGAGCTGAAGCGTATAGCCACTGTCGTGTGCAGCGCGAGCAATCAGCGCAACCTCGGCATGATACCCACCCACATACAAGGCCGAGACGCCGGCGGTCTGCAACGCAGCGACCTCGGCCGAATAGTCGTCCTTCCCGGGAATGTATGCGTCGTAAACGGCCTCAGTCACGCCCCGCTTGTTCAGCTGCTTCCTGGTCTCGTCGGCGAGACCCTTCCCATAGGTCGAGTTGTCGTGGAGGATCGCAATCTTCTTGTTGCCCCAGCGATCGGCAAGGTAGTTGCCGGCGATGAACCCTTGCGCGTCGTCGCGGCCAATGGTGCGAAAGACATTGGCACGGCCCTGTTCGGTCAGCTGCGGATTGGTCGAGCCTGGGGATATCTCAACGACGCCCGCCTCCTCGTACACTTTTGATGCGGGGATCGAGGCCCCGGAGCAATAATGCCCGACGACGAGCACGACCCCGTCAGCCACCAGCTTCTTGGCGGCCGCCACAGCTTGCTCGGGATCGCAGAAGTCGTCGACCGAGATGAGCCTCACCTTCTGGCCGAGCACGCCGCCCGCCGTGTTGACGTCGGCCACTGCCATCTCCGCGCCGCGCTGTCCCTGCTCGCCGATCCAGGCGAGCCGTCCCGTCATCGCAGCCGAGACGCCGATCAGCACCTCCGCCCGCGCGGAGCTGAACACGGCCGCGAGAACTAAGATCGCTATGGCGATGATGCGGTGCATGTGTGCACCCCCTTAGCTGTAGCTTACGCCAATCCCGCCAGAGCCGACAGCCCCTTCGGCAAGCGCGACTGAATCCGGCTGCTATTGCAGCGCACACCTAATTTGGCGAAGCAATCATACACTGGAATGGCGTGTCGTAACTTCGTTCGCTGAGGTCGGAATCGCGCGCCAAATCCGGACGTTACCACTGACCGGAGTGAGCGTCGTGATTGGGTCAACTTGCGTCGTCCAGGCTCTCGGCGTCAAATGGCCGAGAGGGCCGGGACTCGATCGTTCAGAATGATTGGGTTTTGACCCTAGGCCGCGGACTCTATTTTCGTTTTCTTATTTGACCATGATCTTTTCCGAAGCCGAGGTCGGCGAAGCAAAAGATCGGTATCCACTTTTCGCTGATGCGACCCTTCGGTTCGGAGACCGGAGCTACTCAGCCGCTACCCCCTTCACTTCCAGATAGCTCTCCATCGAATCGTCCAGCGCGTGCAGCCAGGGCGTATGGTGCAGCGGCGCCATGGTGCCGGTCATCAGCGAGCGGTAGGCGTGGTCGCGGAAGCTCATAATGTCTTCGCCCTTGTGGTGCTCCCACTCCATGAAGGTCTGGTTGACCGCCTCGACGTCGAAACCGGGATAGTCGGTCTGATCCATCAATTTCTTGGTGTAGTCGCCCTGGAACCAGATCATCTGCTCGGCGTCTTCCAGCGTTTCCTCACGCGCCCGCCACTTCGCGCCGTGCTCGGCCATCGCCTCGGCAGAGGGGAGCTTGATGCGGCCCATGATCACGTCTCGCGCGAACCAGGCCTGCGCGTCGAACATGTTGAAGGTGTAGAACTGGTCCTGCATGCCGATATAGGAAAGCTGCGGGTTCTTCTCCCAGACGACGCCTTCATAGAGATCGAGCGGCCACATGCGATTGGCGGTCTTGAGCTTCAAATCGTCGGTCAGGAACGGGAAAGAATGCAGGTAGCCGGTGCACAGGATGATGGCATCGACATCCCTGGTGGTGCCGTCCTTGAAATGCGCCGTCTTGCCGACAACCCTCTGCAGCAGCGGCACCTCTTTCCAATTCTCCGGCCATTTGAAGCCCATCGGCTTCGAGCGGTAGCTGGAGGTGATCGATTTGGCGCCGTACTTGTAACATTGCGAACCGATGTCCTCAGCCGAATAGGAGCGGCCGATGATCAGGATGTCCTTGCCCTTGAACTCCATCGCGTCGCGGAAATCATGGCTGTGCAGGATGCGGCCGTTGAAGGTGGAGAAACCCTCGAAATAGGGCACGTTGGGCACCGAGAAATGCCCGGAAGCGACGACGACATTGTCGAACTCTTCCGAATAGGTGACGTCATTGGTGCGGTCATGCGCGGTGACGGTGAACTTCTTCGTCTCGTCCGAAAACGTCACCATGCGCACCGGGCTGTTGAAGCGCACCCATTTGCGCAGGCCCGACTTCTCGACACGGCCCTTGATGTAATCCCACAGCACGGCGCGCGGCGGATAGGAGCCGATCGGCCGGCCAAAGTGCTCCTCGAAAGTGTAGTCGGCGAATTCCAGGCATTCCTTCGGGCCGTTGGACCATAGGTAGCGGTACATCGAGCCATGCACAGGATCGCCGTGTTCGTCGAGGCCGGTGCGCCAGGTGTAATTCCATAGGCCGCCCCAGTCCGACTGCTTTTCGAAGCAGACGATCTCGGGGATGTCGGCGCCCTTGTCGGCCGCCGATTTGAAGGCCCTGAGCTGTGCCAGGCCGGATGGACCGGCTCCGATGACGGCAACGCGACTTTTCATGGCAGGCCTCCCGATCTGATTTCGGCTTTTGTCTTGACGCAATCCCCAAGGGAAAGCGCAACCGGCTTTTCCCGGGAAAACCGCTTTACGCTTTTCATCGAATTGCTCTTACGAAACAAATTTCACCCACAGGACAATAATTGGCCCTTTCGTGCTGTCAACCGGCCGGTGCTGAAACAAGGTTGCACCGTGATGGATTTCCGAAAAAAACTGGTGCGGCCAAACGCGGGATCACGCGCATGCGCCTTCAGGCGACTTGCCGTCGCAGTTGCGCTGCTGTATCGGCAGCTGACATGTTCACCTAGAGTGAAATAAATCCCAGGAGTGCCGGGGCGACATGGCGAAGACAGTTTCCGATTTCAAGGCTGGTTCCGCCGGTGCGAAGGCCAAGCCGCTGCCAAAGGTCTCGGCCGACGGGAAAACCATCCGCGCGCCGCTGACGCAGAACCCGCATGCCATTCGCGATACCCGTGAAAAAGTGCTGGAGGTGGCGATCGGCCGCGAGGTGCGGGCCTTCCGCAAGAAGCTCGGCATCACCGTCGCAGACCTCGCGGTCGCCACCGACATTTCGCTGGGCATGCTGTCGAAGATCGAGAACGGCATCACCTCGCCGTCGCTGACCACTTTGCAGGCACTGTCGCGGGCGCTCGGCGTTCCGGTGACCGCCTTCTTCCGCCGCTTCGAGGAAGAGCGCAGTGCCGTCTTCGTCAAGGCGGGCGAGGGCCTCGATGTCGAGCGCCGCGGTACGCGAGCCGGCCACCAGTACAATCTGCTCGGTCATATCGGTTCCAACACCAGCGGCGTCGTCGTCGAACCCTATCTGATCACGCTAACGGAGGATTCGGACGTGTTCCCGACCTTCCAGCACGAGGGCATGGAGTTCCTCTACATGCTCGAGGGCGAGGTCGTTTACCGGCACGGCAGCAATCTCTACCCGATGAAGCCCGGCGACAGCCTGTTCTTCGACGCCGATGCACCGCACGGGCCGGAGCAGCTGACGAAATTGCCGATGCGCTATCTCTCGATCATTTGTTATCCGCAGAGTGCGGGCTGAGCTAGCCAATCTCCCCCCTCGTGGAGGAGATGTCCGGCAGGACAGAGGGGGCGCTGTCCTGCCAACTTATCAATGCATCACAACTGCAACCTCAGGGTTGTTGGTGATCTTTCGCCGAGGGTGGGTAAGGTTTGCGTTCCTTCGCGCCCCCCTCTGCCCTGCCGGGCATCTCCCCCACGGAGGGGGGAGATCGGCAGATTCGCGGGTGGCAGCTTCAATCCGGCCCAAAGCCTGGGCTCGTCGCACTCCCATCATCCAATTTCGACAACCACTTGACCAACGCCGAACGGTAGCGCGTCAAGCCTTTGTAGTTGGCGAGTTCGTCGGGAAGGTCGCGGATGACGCGGTGCAGGCGCCGTGCCCATTTCGGCTGCGTCACCAGTTCGTCCATCTTGATCAGATAGCAGCGGATTGGAAAGACGATGCCGTTCGAGCGCGGCAGGCGCCAGAAGCTCTGCAGTTCGACGCGCAGATGCACCTTGTCGCCGACATTTTCGGGCGTCACCGTCGCCCGGTCCGGTCCCCATTTGTGGTAGTTCTCCGGGCTCGTGTCGAGGCGCGGGTTGATGGTCATCGTCCAGTTCAGGCGCCGGGCCGGCTTGCCTTGCTGGATGTTGGTGAGGAATTTCAGCGCCCTGACAAAAATCCCCTTCTCATGCGCCAGCGGCACCGGCGCGTGCCATTCGAAGAAGTTCATGCCGATGTCGAAATCGAGCGACCAGTCGGCCTGGGTGGTGACCATGCCGGCATCCATCCACAGATTGCCGTCGCGCTGGTCGAGGATGCAGAAATCGCCCTGGCTCTGGCGGGTGATGTATTCCATCGGGCCGTAAGGCAGCGTCGAGGTGTCGCCGAAAATGAAGGTGTCGTCGATGCCCAGCGGCCGGTTGATCCAGCGCCAGCGGTCGCCGTTACGGGTCAGCGTGAAGTGGTCGGGATAGCCAAGTGCCTGCTGCTCCATCAAAAGCTCGAGCAGGTCCCAGCCGGCCAGCGTCATGTGCGGCAGCGACTGGCAGCGCAGCGGATCCTCGGCCAGCACCAAGGCACGGTCGTGCATCTCGGCGACATAGTGCTCGTCGACGTCGATCAGGTTTTCCAGCACGCTGCCCTTCGGCCCGACGACATGCGGCTCGATGTTGACCGCATACATGTAGGCGTCTTCGTGGAACGGGAACGGAAACCGCCTTATGTGCTCCGGGCTGTTCCTGAAGGTGAAATCGTCGCGGAACGTTTCCTTGCGAAAGGTGATGCCCATGATTTTCTCCTAGCGCTCCAGGACCAGGGACCGGCCCTCGAAGCGCGACACGCACGGCATGATCTTCTTGCCTGAACGGTGCTCTTCCTCGCTCAGCCAGTGGTCGTTGTGGATGAACCTGCCGTCCGAAGAGATGACGTTGGTTTCGCACTGGCCACAGACGCCGCCGCGGCAGAGATAGGGTGGATCGACGCCGGCCGCCTCGATCGCCTCGAGAAGGCTCTGCTGCTCATCGACACGGATCGTCTTGGCGCTGACGGCAAGCGTCACGTCGAACGGCAGCCCGGGCTGGGGGGCCGCGAAATGCTCGAAATGCACGGTCTCCGGCGGCCAGCCGAGGCTTGCCGCGCGGTCACGCACCCAATTGATCATGCCGGCCGGGCCGCAGACATAGAGATGCGTGCCGAGCGGCTGCGTCGACAGCAAGCGGTCGAGCTCGATGCGTTCCTCGCGATCGTCGTGATAGAGCCTGATGCGACGGCCGTAGCGCTCGCGCAGCACATCGGCATAGGTGCCGAGCGATGCGGTGCGGCAGGTGTAGTGCAGTTCGAAATTGCCGCCTTCGGCCGCCAGTTGCGCGGTCTGCGCCATGAACGGCGTGATGCCGATGCCGCCGGCCAGCATCAGGTGCTTCTTGGCGCGCAGGTCGAGCGAGAACAGATTGACGGGATAGCTGACCACCATCTCCATGCCGGGCTTGACGCTCCGGTGCATGAACAGCGAGCCACCGCGGCCGACATCATCACGGCGCACCGAGATCGTATATTCGCGCGTGTCGAGCGGCGAGCCCATCAGTGAATAAGGATTGAGCCTGGTGCGCTCGCCATCGCGCATCTCGACCACGACATGGGCGCCGCCGGAAAAGGTCGGCAAAAGCTCGCCGTCGCGGCGACGGAAATGGAAGCGGGTGACCAGGTCGTTGACCGGTACGACATCGCTGACCACGACATCGAGTTTTGTTGTTCCGGTGCTCATCGAAAAATCTCCTCCATCGGAGGAATCTCCGAGCGATCTTCCGCATTGATGCAGACGCCTTGGAAGGCGGCGATGCGCCTGGAATAGTGGTCGCGCACCAGGAGAAGCAGCCCGCAATGCGCGCAGGTCGCCGGCTGCGTCGTCACATTCTCGGTGATGCCCTTGCAGTGCACGCACTGCATGCGCCGCGCCCGCGAGCCGCGGTGCTCGGTCTGGATCGAGGTGTGGTCGATGCCGGCTTCAAGCGCCAGCTGCATCGCCTGGCCGATCAGGCCTTCGGTGCCGGCGAGATAGAGGCGCAGGCCCATATGCGCGTTGGCGAGTGTCTGCCTGAGCCGTGGCAGCAGGCTGGCGAAGGACGGAGCCTGATGAAACTGTGCCGGTTTCAGCGATTCGAGCGCGGCGATGTGTTTACCGTCAGAGCCAGGAATAAAGACGATTTCGGCCCCGTCGAAGAACCCGGCCGGCGCGCTGCCGGCCATGTCCCTTATCGCCAGCGCCCCTTCCGCATCCGCGATAAATAGATGATGCTTGCCCGGTTGCGGACCCAAGGTTCCGTAAACCGGCCGGCTGATGATGCTTTTGACTGCCATCTAACTCTTCGTGCCTCGAACCCCTCGCCGTTGACTATGCCTCAACCTTTCGCCGTGCGCTTGGCCTTCTTGGGATCATCGAAGGGAAGCGGCTGCGCAGTCGCCTTGATGGCACCGCTCTTGTTGCGGATTTCGAGCCTGGTGTCCTTGACCGCGCAATCGACGTCGAGCCGGGCGATGCCCATCGATTTCTCGACCAGCGGCGAATACATGGCGCAGGTCACCAAGCCGACCTTCTTTCCGTCGCGATAGACCGGCGCGCCTTCATCGGCGGGCTCCTTGCCGTCAAGCAGAACGCCATAGATCTTGAAGCGCTCCTTGCCCTTCAGGCGGTAGTGCTCCTCGGCGCCGCGAAAGCCCGTCTTGCCGGGGCTGACGGTGAAGTCGAGGCCGAGTTCCCACAGGGTGTCGCCGGGGCCTTCATTGTCGAACGGATACTTTTGGGAATTGTCGTAGGGATAAAAGAGCAGGTAGCTTTCGACGCGCAGCATGTCGAGCGTGGTGAAGCGGCACGGAATGATGCCGGCGCTCTTACCCTCGTCGAGGATCCTGTCCCAGATCGTGCCGGCATCCTGGCCGCGGCAGAAGATCTCGTAACCGCGCTCGCCGGTGTAGCCGGTGCGCGAGATCATCACCGGAAAGCCGAACAGCTGCGTCTGCATGTGGTGGAAATAGTTCAGATCGCGAATGCCCGGCACGTGCTTGGCCAGATAATCGACCGATGTCGGGCCCTGCAGCGACAGATCGTGCAGATTGTCGTCAAAGCGCAGCGAGACGTCGCGTCCCACCGAAGCGCGCTGCAATTCCTCATGGCCGGTGCCCGATCCGTGCACGACCATCCAGGCATTGGGGCTAGTGCGGTAGAGGATGCAGTCGTCGGTGAATTTTCCCGCCTCGTTCAGCATGCAGGCATAGGCCGACTTGCCGGGATAGATCTTTTCGACATCGCGCGTCGTCGCGAGATCAATCAGGTGCGAGGCATGCGGCCCGGTGATGTGGACCTTCTTGAGGCCGGAGACGTCCATCAGGCCAGCCTTGGTGCGGATGGCGATGTACTCCTCGTCGGCATTCTTGTCGTAGCTCCAGGCGGTTCCCATGCCGCTCCAGTCTTCGAGCTTCGAACCGAGCGCGCGATGGCGATCCGCCAGGGCCGAAAATCTCCAGGATGCCGTCATCCGCACGTCCTCCGCTTCGAACAATCTTTTGCCATTCCCCGCTCCCTGCGCAGCGGCGGGAGCTTTGGCCGAATATTGACCGCAAACGTCAGGGCGCCGCAATACCCATAAGCAATTAATTTCATTGTGAGGCAAAATCCATTGCGCGAAGCAAACGGTTAACCCGGTGTAAATCGCGCTTGACAATTGCGGGATTCGGACGGAATTTATGAAAAAAATTTCACTCTCTTGAAAGAGGGCAGCGGGCGGCCAATTCGGGGTCGAACGTTGGGAAAAGGGGAAAACCGATGTCAGAAATGCACCAGCGCATCGAAGCGCTGTACCGTTCCGACGTGCGCGGGTCCGCGCTCCTGATCGTGTGCCTGTGGGCGACGATCCTCTTCGTCCTCTTCATGACGTGGCCGTACGTCCCGAATACGGGGATCAAGGCGGTCGTCGCCGCCGCCGCCGCTGCCGTGCTGATCTTCAACACGGCCGCCATCCTGGCGATGGTCAAGCACTACAAGGAAGACAAGGAATTCATCTACGGGCTCGATATCAAGAACGCCGACGCGTTCCGCAACCGCAAGTCCTGAGGGGTAGAAAAGATGCCGCGCTACACGCCACCGGAGCAGAGCAAGGCCGGGCAGGTTTTCGACATCGCCGTCGTGGTGGTCGCCATTTTCGTGGCGCTGTGGCTGCCGCTCAAGCTGGGCCTCGCCGGTGCGGCAAAATCGATCGACGCGCTCGACGCCAAGACGTGGGAAGCGCTCGGCCAGAACCCGACCATGGCTTCGATATGGGAAAAGCTCGGCTACACGCCCGAGACGGCGCATGACATCATCCAGAACCGCTTCCACTATGTCATCGACTGGCCGACGCTGATCATCATGGCCGCCGTGCTGATCGGCTATTTCGTCTTCCTGTTTCGCGCGTCCGACCGCGAATATCGCGACGTCATCAACGAAAAATTCGACGACAAGTAAAAGCTTCGACGACAAGAATTGGGGCACGCACCATGTGGACGGTACTCTCTTACGCATGCTGGGGCATCTCGATCGTGCTTGCCCTGTGGATGCTCTACGACTGGTTCAAGGTCGACACGACCTTCTCCGAAGAGGTGCTGACCTCATCGCGCGAAGGTGAACTGGAAGCCGTTTCCGAAAAACACCGGATCTGAGTGGGGATTGAACAATGACGGTTACACTTGAACCGGCAATCCACGGAGACAGGGTTTCCCTGCTGCGCGTGCTTGGCCCGGCCCATGTCTGGGCGCTTGGCGTCGGCATCGTTCTCGTCGGCGAATTCACAGGCTGGAATTTTGCCGCCGACAAGGGCGGCGCGCTGGCAGCACTGATCGTCTGCTGGGTTGTCGGATTGCTCTACACCTCGGTCGCGATGATAGATTCCGAGGTGACATCGACCGTCGCCGCCGCCGGCGGCCAATATGCGCAGGCCAAGCACATTGTCGGACCGCTGATGGCGTTCAATGTCGCGCTGTTCCTGGTCTTTGCCTACACTATGCTCGAAGTGTCCGACGCCATCCTGCTCGGCGACACCATCGTCGCCAAGGCGGGGGTCGAAGGCCTGACCCACAATTCATTCATCGCCGCGACCATCGTCGTGCTGGCGTGGCTGAACTATCGCGGCGTGCTGATGACGCTCAACGTCAACTTCGTCATCACAGCAATCGCCTACATCTCGATCGTCATCCTGTTCTTCTCGGTCAGCCCGTGGACGCAAGGCGCCGTGCTGAAGCTCAACGAACTGGTCACCCCTGGCAACGCCCTGCCCTATGGCTGGATCGGCGTCATCGCCGCCTTCCAGTTCGGCATCTGGTATTATCTCGGCATCGAGGGGACGACGCAGGCCGCCGAAGAAGTGCGCTCGCCGGCCCGCTCGCTGCCCTACGGCACCATGGCCGGCATGATCACGCTTTTGATCGCCGCCGCCATGACCTGGTATGTCTGCGCCTCGATGATGCCCTGGGAATATCTGGGCATCACCTATTATCCGCTGTGGGACGCGGGCAAGCTGACCGGCAGTCCGCTGCTCGAGAACCTGCTGTTCGTCGCCACGCTGCTTGCCGCGCTGGCTTCGGCCAACGGCTGCATCAACGACGCCGCGCGCGCCTGGTTCTCGCTCGGCCGTGACCGCTATCTGCCGACCTGGTTCTCGGCCGTGCATCCGAAATATCGCACGCCCTACCGCTCGATCCTGTTCCTGCTGCCGATCGCGCTGGCCTTCGCCTTCATCGCCGACCTCAACCAGGCGATCACCTTCTCGATCCTGTCAGGCGTGCTGCAATACACGTTCATGAGCATCAACATCGTCATGTTCCGCAAGAAGTGGCCGCTGGGCTCTATCCGCCGCGGCTACACGCACCCGTTCCATCCGGTCCCGGCAATCGTGCTGTTTTGCCTTTGCGTGGTGACCTTCTTCGCCATCTTCCTCGGCTTCGGTTCGCAGCTGATCGCCATGGTCGCCTTCTACTTCCTGATCTCGCTGTGGTTCCATTTCTACCGGTACAGATTCGTGCGGCGCGGCGACCAGTTCACCATGCCGTGGCCGAAGCCGCAGGGGTATTGATGGGAGTAGGCCCGTCCGGACTCCGGACGGGCCTTGGCATGAGAACATGTCCGAGGTGACATCAGCACTGCTTGCCGGGGCCATTGTCCTGGCTCTCGTCGTCCACCTTGCCTGGCTGGCGCGCATCGGCCGCAACAGGGCATCGGTGGCGCTCGCCGTCGAGCAGGGCCGCGTCCGCACAGTCATCGCCGACGCAGCCATTGTTTCGGAGGGCACCGCCGGCGTCATCACCTGGCAAGGATCATGGAGAGGCCGGCGCGTGCAGGTGCGCACCATCATCGATACGCTGGCGACGCGGAAACTGCCGGCGCGCTGGCTCAGTGTTTCGGTCACCGAAGCGGTCGCGGTGCCAGCTACCTTCGACATGATGATGCGGCCGGGCTCGCCGACGACCTTCTCCAATTTCGATCACCTTGAGCATACGCTGCCCAAGGCCCCGGGATTTCCTGCCGAGGCGGTTCTGCGAACCGACCGCAGGGCGGCGCGCTTTCCCCAGGGCCTCATCGCCAGCCATATCGAGATCTTTGCCGAGGGCCGCGCCAAGGAACTGCTGATCACCCCGAACGGAGTGCGTATCGTCTGGCTGTTGGCCGAGGCCGAACGGGCACGCTACGGCGTTTTCCGGCAAGCCGAATTTGGCGGCACCACACTCGATCCAGCATTGATCGAAAGATTGCTGGTATCGGTGTCGGCGCTGCGCGACGCCATCAACAAAACCGAACGGCAGGCCGCATGACCAGTTCCATCCCCGCACCTACCAATCCCTATCTGGTCCTCGGCGCCGCAATCGTGCTGCCGGCAAGCGGACATGTCATTCTCGGCGTGCCGGTGCGCGGCCTGCAGTTCCTCTTCTTCATGGTGATCCTGGCATGGGTCACGGCCAAGATCGCGCCGCCTGATGCCAGCTTCGTCGGCCGCCATGCCGGCGGCTTCCTGATCTATGCCCTGTCGATCCTCGACGCCTACAAGATCGCCCGCATCCGCACCGCCAAATGGGTTCACAATGCGCGGACGGGCAGCGACAATTCGCATGGCGGCATTACGCCACGCACGTAACCAGAGGAAAATTTCTTTCATAGCATTGAATTTTGCCAACGCATTCGATACATCATCTCATAGTTACAAACGTTGGGAGGCTGACATGTGTGGGATTGTCGGACTGTTTTTGAAAGACAAGGCGCTGGAACCCCAGCTTGGGGCGATGCTGTCGCAGATGCTGATCTCGCTCAGTGATCGCGGCCCGGACAGCGCCGGCATCGCCATCTATGGCGCGCCTTCCAAAGACGAGGCCAAGATCACCATCCAGTCAGCCAAGCCGGAGCGCGATTTCCGCGGCCTCGAGGCGGAACTCGCCAGGGCCATCGGCACACCGGTGACGATCGCGGTGAAATCCACCCATGCGGTCGTCAGGACCACGCCTGCCAAGATCGACGAAGCGCGCGAAACCATCCAAGCGTTACGCCCCGACATCCGCATCATGGGCGCCGGCGACGTTGTCGAGATCTACAAGGAAGTCGGCCTGCCCGAGGCCGTCGTCGATCGCTTCGATGTTCGCAAGATGACCGGCACGCATGGCATCGGCCACACCCGCATGGCGACGGAATCGGCAGTGACGACGATGGGCGCGCATCCGTTCTCGACCGGCGCCGACCAGTGCCTGGTGCACAATGGTTCGCTGTCCAACCACAACAATGTCCGCCGCGAGCTGATCCGCGAAGGCATGACCTTCGAGACCGAGAATGACACCGAGGTCGCCGCCGCCTATCTCTCGTCGCAGATGGCGCATGGCAAGAATCTCGGCGAAGCGCTCGAAGGCACGCTCTCCGATCTCGATGGCTTCTTCACCTTCGTCGTCGGCACCAAGAACGGCTTTGGCGTAGTGCGCGACCCGATCGCCTGCAAGCCCGCCGTCATGGCCGAGACAGACCAGTACGTCGCCTTCGGCTCGGAATATCGCGCGCTGACCAAACTGCCCGGCATAGACAATGCAAGGGTCTGGGAACCCGAGCCCGCAACCGTCTATTTCTGGGAGCACTGAGTTCATGCCGGCAATCAGCCTTTCAAAGACGACGGCGCACGACCCTCGGGTCTTCGATCTCGACCAGCTGTCGCTGCGCGAACTCAACCAGGCACTTCACAATCTGGCTCCCGGCTCGAATGAAACAGCCTGGGAGGTGCTCCATCCGAAAGGCAGTCATTCGGTCGCCGTTGGCGTCGACCAGCCTGTCGCCATCGATGTGCGCGGCAGCGTCGGCTATTACTGCGGCGGCATGAATTCCGGCAGCACGATTACCGTGCATGGCTCGGCGGGTCCCGGCGTCGGCGAGAACATGATGTCGGGGTCGATCACCATCAAGGGTGACGCCAGCCAGTATGCCGGCGCCACCGGCAGGGGCGGCCTGCTGGTCATCGAGGGCAACGCCTCGTCGCGCTGCGGCATCTCGATGAAGGGGATCGACATCGTCGTTCACGGCAATATCGGCCACATGTCTGCGTTCATGGCGCAGTCCGGCAATCTGGTGGTGCTTGGCGATGCCGGCGACGCGCTGGGCGATTCCATCTACGAGGCGCGGCTGTTCGTGCGCGGCAAGGTCGACAGCCTGGGTGCCGACTGCATTGCCAAGGAGATGCGGACCGAGCACCTGGAATTGCTGCAGGGCCTGCTCGACCGCGCCGGCATCACCGGCGTCAAGCCGTCGGAATTCAAGCGCTACGGCTCGGCGCGCACGCTCTACAATTTCAATATCGACAACGCCGACGCGTATTGAGGCAGCATGACCTACAGGAACCCGCCGACGACGCCGCGCAAATCCGCGACCTTCGACGACTATACGCTTTCCGAAATTCGCCGTGCCGCGGCGACCGGCATCTATGACATCCGTGGTGGCGGTGCCAAACGCAAGCTGCCGCATTTCGACGACCTCCTGTTCCTCGGCGCCTCGATCTCGCGTTACCCGCTCGAAGGCTATCGCGAACGCTGCGACACCAGCGTGGTGCTGGGTTCGCGCCACGCCAAGAAGCCGATAGAGCTGAAGATCCCGATCACCATCGCCGGCATGAGCTTTGGTTCGCTGTCGGGGCCTGCCAAGGAAGCACTTGGGCGCGGCACGACGCTGGCCGGCACCTCGACCACCACGGGCGATGGCGGCATGACCGAGGAGGAGCGCGGCCATTCCAAGCAGCTGGTCTATCAATACCTGCCCTCCCGCTACGGCATGAACCCGCGCGATTTGCGCCGGGCCGATGCCATCGAGGTGGTCGTCGGCCAGGGCGCCAAGCCTGGCGGCGGCGGCATGCTGCTTGGCCAGAAGATCTCCGACCGCGTCGCCGAAATGCGCACGCTGCCGAAAGGCATCGACCAGCGCTCCGCCTCGCGCCACCCGGACTGGACCGGACCCGACGATCTCGAGATCAAGATTCTCGAACTGCGTGAAATCACCGACTGGGAGAAGCCGATCTACGTCAAGGTTGGCGGCGCGCGGCCCTATTATGACACTGCGCTTGCCGTGAAGGCCGGCGCCGATGTCGTCGTCGTCGACGGCATGCAGGGCGGTACCGCCGCGACCCAGGAAGTATTCATCGAGAATGTCGGCCAGCCGACACTTGCCTGCATCAGGCCGGCGGTGCAGGCGCTGCAGGATCTCGGCATGCACCGCAAGGTGCAGCTGATCGTCTCCGGCGGCATCCGCAACGGCGCCGATGTCGCCAAGGCGCTGGCCCTCGGCGTCGATGCGGTGTCGATCGGCACGGCTGCCCTTGTCGCGCTCGGCGACAACGATCCGCACTGGGAGGCGGAATATAACGAACTCGGCACCACGGCTGGCGCCTATGACGACTGGCACGAGGGGCGCGACCCGGCCGGCATCACCACGCAGGACCCGGAACTGATGAAGCGGGTCGATCCCATTGCCGCCGGACGCCGGCTGGCGAACTACCTCAAGGTGATGACGCTTGAGGCTCAAACGATCGCCCGCGCGTGCGGCAAGAACAGCCTGCACAATCTCGAGCCCGAGGACCTCGTCGCGCTGACGATCGAGGCAGCCGCAATGGCCGGCGTGCCGCTGGCCGGCACCAATTGGATACCGGGGAAGAACGGCTTCTGATCAACGAAGGGCCGAAGCCCACATGCTCTGGGGCCAACAATTGACAAAAAATGGGGAACTGCGGTGACACTTGATCTTGCTGAATTCGCAAGGGCGAAAAACGTCAAATACTTCATGATTTCCTACACCGACCTGTTCAGTGGCCAGCGTGCCAAGCTGGTGCCGGCGCAGGCGATCGCCGACATGCAGAAGGATGGCGCCGGCTTTGCCGGCTTCGCCACTTGGCTCGATCTGACGCCGGCGCATCCCGACATGCTGGCGGTGCCGGATCCGAATTCGGTCATTCAGCTGCCGTGGAAGCCTGAGGTCGCCTGGGTCGCAGCCAACTGCATCATGGACGACAAGGAGGTCGACCAGGCGCCGCGCAACACGCTGAAGCGGCTGATCGCGGAAGCCGCCAGTGACGGCATGCACGTCAAGACCGGCGTCGAGGCCGAGTTCTTCCTGATCTCACCGGACGGCAAGACGATCTCCGACGAATACGATACGGCGTCGAAACCTTGCTACGACCAGCAGGCGGTGATGCGTCGCTACGATGTCATCGCGGAAATCTGCGACCACATGCTGGCGCTCGGCTGGGGCGCCTACCAGAACGACCACGAGGATGCCAACGGCCAGTTCGAGATGAACTGGGCCTTCGACGACGCGCTGGCGACCGCCGACAAGCACTCGTTCTTCAAATTCATGGTCAAGTCGATCGCGGAAAAACATGGCCTTCGAGCGACCTTCATGCCCAAACCCTTCCAGGGACTGACCGGCAATGGCTGCCACGCCCATATCTCGGTGTGGGACAAGGCCGGCAAGACCAACGTCTTCGCCGACAATGCGATGGAACTCGGCCTGTCGGCGAAGGGCAGGAATTTCCTCGGCGGCATCATGAAGCATGCTTCGGCCCTGGCTGCGATCACCAACCCGACGGTGAATTCCTACAAGCGCATCAACGCGCCGCGCACCATTTCGGGTGCGACCTGGGCGCCGAACACGGTGACCTGGACCGGCAACAACCGCACCCACATGGTGCGCGTGCCCGGTCCCGGCCGCTTCGAACTGCGCCTGCCGGATGGTGCCGCCAACCCTTATCTGCTGCAGGCGGTCATCATCGCGGCCGGCCTCGACGGCATCCGCTCGAAAGCCGATCCGGGCAGGCGCTACGACATCGACATGTACCAGCACGGCCATACGGTGGAGGGCGCGCCGAAGCTGCCGCTCAACCTGCTCGATGCGTTGCGCGAGTTCGACAACGACAAATCGCTCAAGGCGGCGCTGGGTGAGGAATTCTCGTCGGCCTACCTAAAGCTGAAGCACCAGGAATGGAATTCCTATGCTTCGCACTTCACGCAATGGGAGCGCGACCACACGCTGGATATCTGACGACCCGGCGGGATGCGAGCGACCTCGGAATGAACGTATGAAATATTCGATCTTCTCGCTCGCCCGCGCCGCCCTGTCCGGCCACAAGAACTGGCAACGCACGTGGCGTGACGCCACGCCGAAGGACCATTACGACGTGGTGATCATCGGCGGCGGCGGCCACGGGCTGGCAACCGCCTGGTTCTTGGCCAGCGAGTACGGCATCAGAAACGTCGCCGTGCTCGAAAAAGGCTGGATCGGCTCCGGCAATGCCGGCCGCAACACCACCATCATCCGCTCCAATTACGGCCTGCCCGGCAACACCGGCTTCTACGAACTGTCGATGAAGCTGTGGGAGCGGATGGAGCAGGACCTCAACTACAACACGATGGTCAGCCAGCGCGGCGTCATCAACCTCTACCACTCCGACGCACAGCGCGACGCCTATGCACGGCGCGGCAACACGATGCGCATCAACGGCATCGACGCCGAACTGCTCGACCTCGCCGCCGTCAAGAAGATGATACCGTTCCTGAACTTCGACAATGCGCGCTTTCCCGTGCAAGGCGGGCTCCTGCAGCGGCGCGGTGGCACGGCGCGCCACGATGCCGTGGTCTGGGGCTATGCCCATGCGGCAAGCGCGCTCGGCGTCGACATCATCCAGAACTGCGAGGTGACGGGGTTCACCCGCGACGCCAACGGCAAGGTGACCGGCGTCGAGACGTCGCGCGGCAAGATCGGCGCCGGAAAGGTCGGCATGGCTGTTGCCGGCAGTTCCTCGCGCGTCGCGGCGATGGCCGGTTTGCGCCTGCCGATCGAAAGCCATGTGCTGCAGGCCTTCGTCTCCGAGGCGATCAAACCGCTCATCCCCGGCGTCATGACCTTCGGCGCCGGCCATTTCTATGTCAGCCAGTCAGACAAGGGCGGGCTGGTCTTCGGCGGCGACATAGACGGCTACAATTCCTATGCCCAGCGCGGCAACATGCCTGTGATGGAGGACGTCTGCGAGGGCGGCATGGCGCTGATGCCGATGATCGGCCGTGTGCGTCTTCTGCGCCAGTGGGGCGGCATCATGGACATGTCGATGGATGGCTCGCCGATCATCGACAAGAGCCCGGTCGAAGGGCTCTATATCAACGCCGGCTGGTGCTATGGCGGCTTCAAGGCGACGCCGGGCTCCGGCTTTGTCTTTGCCCATCTTCTGGCCCACGACACGCCGCACGAAGAGGCGGCGCGGTTCCGCCTCGACCGGTTCCGGACTGGTGCGATGATCGACGAAAAGGGCCAGGGCGCCCAACCGAACCTGCATTGAAGGCGGCCTAGAACAGCATGCGCATTGTCTGTCCCTTCTGCGGCGAACGTGAACTCGGCGAGTTCACCTATCTCGGCGATGCCAAGCCGGTGCGGCCCGAAGCCGGCGCCTCACAAGACGAGGTCTTCGACTATGTCTATCTGCGCGACAACGTCGCCGGGCAAACCAGCGAATACTGGTATCATGGCGGCGGCTGCCGGGCTTGGCTGAAGGTCACCCGCAACACGCTGACGCATGAGATTTCGTCGGTGGAGCCGGCGGTCGGCGCTGGGGCGAGGCAGGTCGCGAAATGAGTTTTCCTGTCGAGACCATAGCCGTCGCGAAAAGCGCCAGCCCTCCACCTCCCCCTTGTGGGGAGGTCGGACCGCAGGTCCGGGTGGCGGGCGGTGCCGCACCCCCACCCCGCTGCTGCGCAGCGACCCTCCCCACAAGGGGGAGGGTAAGAGGCGGCGCAACCGTCTCGCATTTCATCGAATTCACGGAAGGCCGGCAGTCGTGACGTCGTCCCAATCCCATCGCCTCACATCCGGCGGTCTTGTCGACCGCTCAGTGCCGCTGAACTTCCGTTTCGACGGCAAGACGTTCTCCGGCTTCCAGGGCGACACGCTCGCCTCGGCGCTGATCGCCAATGGCGTCAAGCTGGTCGGCCGCTCGTTCAAATACCATCGCCCGCGCGGTATCCTCACCGCTGGCTCGGAAGAGCCAAACGCGCTGGTCGAACTGCGCACGGGTGCACGGCGCGAGCCGAACACCAAGGCGACGACGGCCGAACTCTATGACGGTCTGGAAGCCGCG
Source organism: Mesorhizobium sp. M0047 (assembly GCF_040323315.1). Lineage (NCBI taxonomy): Bacteria > Pseudomonadati > Pseudomonadota > Alphaproteobacteria > Hyphomicrobiales > Phyllobacteriaceae > Mesorhizobium > Mesorhizobium sp. M0047. The sequence goes on from NZ_JAMYUW010000004.1 coordinate 103,997, forward strand.
AGCCAGAACCGCTGGCCGTCGCTGCGCCACGATGTGATGTCGGTGAACCAGCTGTTCGCGCCGATCTTCGTCGCCGGCTTCTACTACAAGACCTTCATGTGGCCGGCGAAGTTTTGGGAAGCGATCTATGAGCCGGCGATCCGCCGCGCCGCCGGCCTTGGCCGCGCCGCCGGCGTCGCCGATCCCGACCACTACGACAAGGCATGGGCGCATTGCGATGTGCTGATAGCCGGCTCCGGCCCGGCCGGTCTGGCCGCAGCGTTGGCAGCCGGCCGCTCTGGTGCCCGCGTCATCCTGTGCGAAGAAGATTTCACGCTCGGCGGCCGTCTCCTGTCGGACGGCGGCACGATCGATGGCTTGCCGGCAGCCGAGTGGCTGTCGCGGACGCTGGCCGAATTGGCTGATATGCCCGACGTCCGCATCGTGACCCGCACGACATTGTTCGGCGTCTACGATGGCGGCACCTATGGTGCGATCGAGCGGGTCAACGACCACCTGCCCTCGCCGCCCGAGCATCAGGTGCGCCAGCGCCTGTGGCGGATCGTGGCGAAGCGCTGCGTTGTCGCGGCCGGCGCCATCGAACGGCCGATCGTCTTTGCCGGTAACGACACGCCCGGCGTGATGATGGCCTCAGCCATGCGAACCTACATCGCGCGCTATGCAGCGACGCCGGCTAGGCGCATCGCGCTGTTCACCAACAATGAGGATGGCTGGCGTACGATCGAGACCGCGCTTGGCGCCGGACTTCAGATCGCAGCGGTCATCGACACACGGCCTGATATATCTCTAGCCCGCCGATCGCTCGCTTCCAAGGGTGGCTTCGCGGTGCTGCACGGCTCCGTCAGTGGTGTCGAGGGCGGCAAGGACGGCGTCAGGAAAATCGCGGTGTCGCTGACGGGCGGCGCGCGCGCCGAGGTCGAAGCGGACGGCCTCGCCGTTTCCGGCGGCTGGAACCCGGCGGTCGGGCTGACCTCCTACCATCGCGGCCGGCCGAAATGGCGTGACGACATCTCCGCCTTCGTGCCCGACGGCGCGCCACCCGGAATGGTTGCCGCCGGGGCCGCCAACGGCGACTTCGGACTCGGCGCCTGCCTGAGCCAGGGATTTGCCGCCGGCGCGGCAGCGGCGCGTGACGCGGGGCACAATGGTATGGCGGGTGCCACTCCTGTCGCTGACGACGAGGCCTTTTCGCTGACGCCGCTCTGGCATGTCGCCGGTAAGGGAAAAGCCTTTGTCGATTACCAGCATGATGTCACCGCTTCCGATATCGAACTGGCGCAGCGCGAGGGCTTTGAATCCGTCGAGCACCTGAAGCGCTACACGACGCTCGGCATGGCGACCGACCAGGGCAAGACATCGAATGTCGCCGGCCTCGCTATCATGGCCGCGGTAAGCGGACGATCCATTCCCGAGACCGGGACGACGATCTACCGGCCTCCTTACGTGCCGGTCGCCATCGGCGCCTTCGCCGGCCATCACCGCGACGAGACTTTCCATGCGACGCGGCTGACGCCGTCGCATCACTGGGCGGCCGGACAGGGTGCGATCTTCGTCGACACTGGCCTGTGGAAGCGTGCGCAATGGTATCCGCGCGCCGGCGAAAAGGACTGGCTGGAATCGGTGACCCGCGAGGTCAAGGCGGTGCGCGGCGGCGTCGGCTTCTGCGATGTCTCGACGCTCGGCAAGATCGACGTGCACGGCCCGGATGCCGGTGCCTTCCTCGACCGCGTCTACATCAACACCTTCTCCAGCCTTGCGGTGGGAAAAGCCCGCTACGGGCTGATGCTGCGCGAGGACGGCATCGTCTATGACGACGGCACCACGTCGCGGCTGGCCGAGGATCACTATTTCCTGACCACCACCACCGCCAAGGCCGGGCTGGTGATGCAGCATCTTGAATTCTGCCGGCAGGTGCTGTTTCCGGAACTCGACGTCCAGCTCACCTCGGTCTCCGACCAGTGGGCGCAGTTCTCGATCGCCGGGCCCAAGACACGCGACCTGCTCAGGGAAGTCGTCGACCCGTCGGAAGACCTGTCGAACGAAGGCTTTCCGTTCATGGGCGCCCGCGAAGTGGCGCTTCGCGGCGGCCTCAAGGCGCGGCTGTTCCGCATCTCGTTCTCCGGCGAGATGGCCTTCGAGATTTCGGTGCCGGCACGCTTCGGCGACGCCATGGCGCGCAATCTGATGCTGGCCGGCGCGCCATTCGGCGTCACGCCCTACGGCACCGAGGCGCTCGGCGTCATGCGGATCGAAAAGGGCCACATCGCCGGACCGGAACTGAACGGCACGACGACGGCGGCCGATCTCGGCTTGGGCAAGATGATGTCGACCAAGAAGGACTATATCGGCCGCGTCATGGCGGGGCGCGAAGCGCTGGTCGCGCCGGATCGCCAGGTCGTTGTCGGCGTCAAGCCGACCGACAAGGCTCGCCGGCTACGCTCCGGCGCGCATGTCATTCCGAAAGGGCAGACACCTGGCCCCGGCAACGACCAGGGGTATGTCACCTCGGTCTGTTTCTCGCCGACATCGGACCAATGGATCGGGCTCGCACTTGTCGAACGCGGCCGCGAGCGCATCGGCGAGATCGTACACGCGCATGACCCATTGCGCGGTGAGGACTATGATGTCGAGCTGTGCAATCCCGTCTACTGCGATCCCGATGGAGGGCGCCAGCGTGGCTGAGTTTTCCTGGGCTCCCCGCAGTCCTCTCGAGCATGCGCTGGTCGCCGGCGTGCATGGTGCAAGCAGCACCGACGCCGGCGTATCGCTGACCGAGATACGCAACTTCGACCTGATCCAGGTGATGGCGCGGCGCGGCCAAGCGGCCGAGCTGGCAAAGGCGGCAATGGCCCGTTTTGGCGTGGCGGCTCCCGATGTGCCCAAGGCGATACAGGCTCAGGACGCCACGCTGATTTGGTCCGGACCGGATCAGTTCTTCGTGCTGTCGAATGGCGGCAAGCACGCGATGCAGACGCTGGCGCCTTCATTGTCCGGTGCCGCCTCGCTGTCCGACCAATCGCATGCGCGCGCCTTGATCAGCATTTCCGGAGCCAAGGCGCGGATGATGCTGGTGAAACTGTCGTCGATCGATCTGCACGCGGGAGCATTTCCGATTGGCGCCGCCGCCGCAACCTCGATGGACCACACCAGCGTGACGCTCTGGCGCGGCGGCGACCGGCCGGATGGGCAGGCGGTGTTCAATTTACTGGTGTTTGCGACGTTTGCCGAAAGCCTGTGGGGCACGATGCTTGATGCGGCGGCTGAATATGGCGTCGACGTCAGCCATTCCGAGGAGCTGGCGTAGCGCTTGTGCGCGCCCTCCGCCTTGCCAAACGCAACCGCACTGCTATTCTTGCTGCTAAAATAATTTCACACACAGGCAAACTTGTTTCTCTAACCGCAAGGCTGAGATGAGCCGGTCGCCCTACCCCGCAATTGCAGCCGGACCGCCCCGGCCGAGCCTCATCCTGAGACCCGGCCAGATTGCGCTGCCGCCGGGCATGGAGCGTTACACGATCCATGGCAACGGCGCCGTGCTGATCGACATCGAGGCCGGCGATACGATCACCGTGCGCAATGTCGAGGGCGGCCAGGCCTGCGAGTTGCTGGCCTGGGACAAGACCGGCGCGACCGATCCCGGCATTTTTGGAGAAACGTCGAACAGCAATGCAGCCGGCATCAAGGCGCTGCTGGACGATGGCGACGATAGTCTCGCATCCCTGCGGGGCGGGCTCTCACGCCGGCAGGTGCAGCTGGACCAGGCCAAGGCGGTGCGCGTGTTCGGCGGCTCCACGCCTGCCGGCAGCGAGCAGGCTTTCACCGTCGCGCGCGACGGCTCGATGGTCATCGCCGCACCCGGCGGGCCGATGCTGGTCGATGGCCACGACACCGCGACGCCGCTCACGGTTATCGTGCGCCGCGCCACAATCCACCCGGCGGCGAAATCGCAACTGGCCGATCCGCTGGCCGATCCGGTGCTGGACCTGCGCGTCCATTCGGCGACGGCGCAGTCCTATTTCGTCAAGGCGGGCGACTATCTGCAGATCATCGATGTCGATGGGCGCCAGTGCACCGACTTCCAGTGCTTTTCGGCGCGCAAGCTGGACAAGGGCTTCGACCATCCACTCGACGTGACGACGACCCGCACGCTGATGGGTGCGAGCTATCCGATGCCCGGCCTGCATTCGAAATATTACGACCAGGACATGGAGCCGCTGGTCGAAGTGGTGCAGGACACATGCGGTCGGCATGATGCGTTCGCGCTCGCCTGCGCAGCCAAATATTACGACGATATCGGCTATCCCGGCCACACCAACTGCTCGGAGAATTTCAATCGCGCGCTGGCGGACAGGGGCGTCAATCCTCGTGCCGGCTGGATGGCGATCAACTTCTTCTTCAACACCGCGATCGACGCGCATGGCGTGATGGTGTCCGATGAGCCATGGTCGCGGCCCGGCGACTATGTGCTGTTGCGCGCGCTCACCGACATCGTCTGCGTTTCCTCCGCCTGCCCCGACGACACGACGCCGGCCAATGGCTGGAACCCGACCGACATCCATGTGCGCACCTATTCCGGCCAGCACAAATTCTCGCGAGCGATCGCCAGACGCATGACGCCTGATTCGGAACCGAAAATGACCCGCGAGACCTCCTTTCATTCGAGCTTTGCCAAGCACACCCGCAACTTTCAGGAGTACAGGGGCTACTGGCTGGCCAACTCCTTCGCCAAGGAAGGACCGATCGCCGAATACTGGGCCTGCCGGCAGGACGCAGTGATCATGGACCTGTCGCCGCTGCGCAAGTTCGAGGTCACCGGTCCCGACTCCGAAGCGCTGCTGCAGTACACGCTGACCCGCGACGTCAAGAAGCTCGGCGTCGGCCAGGTCGTCTATTCCGCCATGTGCTACGAACATGGCGGCGTGATCGATGACGGCACGCTGCTGCGCCTCGGCAAGGATAATTTCCGTTGGGTCGGCGGCGACGATCTGTCCGGCGAATGGCTGCGCGAGACAGCGGCAAAGCTGGGGCTCAACGTGCTGGTCCGCTCCTCCACCGACCAGATGCACAATGTCGCCCTGCAAGGGCCGAAGAGCCGCGACATCCTGCGTGAAGTCATCTGGACGTCGCCGCTGCAGCCGTCGATCGATGAACTCGAATGGTTCCGTTTCGCCGTCGCCCGCATCGGTGGCGGCAACGGCATTCCGGTCGTCGTCTCGCGCACCGGCTACACCGGCGAGCTCGGCTACGAGATCTGGTGCCATCCGCGCGACGCCGAAAAGGTGTTCGATGCCATCTGGGCGGCCGGCCAGCCACATGGGCTGAAGCCGATGGGGCTGCAGGCACTCGACATGGTGCGCATCGAGGCCGGGCTGATCTTCGCCGGCTACGAATTCTCCGACCAGACCGATCCGTTCGAGGCCGGCATCGGCTTCACCGTGCCGCTGAAGAGCAAGACCGACGATTTCATCGGCCGCGAGGCGCTGATCCGCCGCAAGGAGCACCCGCGGACGAAGCTGGTCGGGCTCGACATCGACGCCAATGTCGCCGTCGGCCATGGCGACTGCGTGCATGTCGGCCGCGCCCAGATCGGCGTCGTCACCTCAGCCATGCGTTCGCCGGTGCTGAACAAGAATATCGCGCTGGCGAGGCTCGAGGTCACTCATTCGGCCATTGGCACCGAGGTCGAGATCGGCAAGCTCGATGGCCATGCCAAGCGGCTGCCGGCGCGCGTCGTCGCCTTCGCGCATTACGATCCGCAGAAGGCAAAACCGCGCTCATGAGGACCGTTTTCACGACAAACAGGTCGGCCGGTCTGTAATTTCACCGGTCGCGTGAATCCTACGCTCACAAGCGTGATGTGCATGGCTTCACAAAACGCTTGACCTGAAAGCGCGCCGGATCAATCTTCACTGCTAAGAAAAAAATGCGACTGAGTGGAAACACCCGCAGTCGCTCAATGCATGCGTCGATGATGAAGCCTCGCGAAGTCGCGGCCGTCACGAACGGGGAACATCAAAAAGGGGAACAAACACACATGAGCACGATAACGACTGCCCTGGAGCCGCTTGCAGAAGGCAAGCTGCACCGGAATATCGATTGGCGCGGCGCCTTCTGGGTGGCGAGTGGCGTCCCTGCCCTCGTCCTGTTCTCGATCGGCGGCATTGCCGGTACGACCGGAACGTTGGCCTTCGCGATCTGGATCGCCTCCATGATCATGGGCTTCCTGCAATCCTTCACCTATGCCGAGATCGCCGGCCTGTTCCCGAACAAATCCGGCGGCGCCTCGATCTACGGCGCCACCGCCTGGCTGCGCTATTCCAAGTTCATCGCGCCGCTGTCGGTCTGGTGCAATTGGTTCGCCTGGTCGCCGGTGCTGTCGCTCGGTTGCTCGATCGCCGCCGCCTACATCCTCAACGCGCTGGCGCCGGTGCCGCTGTTCACCGACGCCTCGCCGGATGTCGTCGCCTATATCGCCGCCCATGCCGGAACGAGTGCCGCCGACGCCATCACGGCGGTGACAGCCGCCGCGACGCCGGCGATCCGCAACTGGACGCTCTACAGCCATACGCTGGGACCGGTCTCGTTCACCTTCAACGCGACCTTCTTCATCGGCGCGGTGCTGATGCTGATCATCTTCGCCATCCAGCATCGCGGCATCCTCGGGACGGCCAACGTGCAAAAGTATATCGGCCTGCTGGTCATCATCCCGATGCTGATCGTCGGCGTCGTGCCGATCATCACTGGCCAGATCAACTGGGCGAATTTTTCGCCATTTGTACCGCTGGCGGCTGCCTATGCGCCAGAACCCGGCGTCTGGAATATCGCTGGCTGGACGCTGGTGCTCGGCGGCATGTTCATCGCCGCGTGGTCGACCTACGGCTTCGAGACCGCCGTCTGCTACACCTCGGAGTTCAAGAACCCCGGTACCGACACTTTCAAGGCGATCTTCTATTCCGGCCTTTTGTGCATGCTGCTGTTCATCCTGGTGCCCTTCACCTTCCAGGGCGTGCTCGGCCTTAACGGCATGTTGGCCACGCCGATCGTCGACGGCTCCGGCGTCGCCGACGCATTGGCCGGCATGGTCGGTGGCGGCGCGCTGATCCACAGCCTGCTGGTAATGCTGATGATCCTGGCGCTGGTGCTGTGCATCATGACCGCCATGGCCGGCTCTTCGCGCACGCTCTACCAGGGCTCGGTCGACGGCTGGCTGCCGCGCTATCTGAGCCATGTCAACGAACACGGCGCACCGACCCGCGCCATGTGGACCGATCTCGTCTTCAACCTGATCGTGCTGGCCATCGCCTCGGCCGACGCGACGAGCTTCTTCTTCATCCTCGCAGTGTCGAACTGCGGCTACATCATCTTCAACTTCCTCAACCTCAACGCCGGCTGGATCCACCGCATCGACAACGGCCATATCGCGCGGCCCTGGAAGGCGCCGAGCTGGCTGCTCGGGATCGGGGCGATCTTCGCCTATGTCAACGCCATCTTCATGGGCGCCGGCGCCAAGGTGTGGAACCCGATGGCGCTGTGGGCAGGACTGATCACAGCGGCGCTGATCATCCCGGTGTTCTGCTTCCGCCACTACGTCCAGGACAAGGGCAAGTTCCCCGACCACATGCTGGCCGACCTCGGCATGACGGGAGCCGACCTCGCGGTCAAAAAGGCGGGCATGCTGCCCTATTTGACGCTGGTCGCCGGCGTGGTGGTGATGCTGCTGGCCAACTGGTTTTTCGTCATCTGACGACTTCCCGAAAAGGCCGGCAGCGGAAAGCCTTAACAGGATGGACAATCGGCCGGTCGAAACTCGACCGGCCGATATCGTTTATTCAGCCGCCAAGGCCAGTCGAGGCCTTTCGGCTACTTTGCTGGATGCCAAATCGTCTTCCTTCGCGGCAATCCTCTTTGGCTCGCGGCCGAAGAACAGGGCGTAGCCCGCCGGCAGGACCAGGATGGTCAGCACGGTGGCAACGAGGATGCCGCCCATCATGGCGTAGGCGAGCGGCCCCCAGAACACGCCGCGCGAGATCGGGATCAGTGCAAGCACCGCCGTCATCGCTGTCAGCACGATCGGCCTGAAGCGGCGCACGGCCGAGCCGATGATCGCTTCGTAGCGGTCCATGCCTCTCGCAATGTCCTGGTCTATCTGGTCGACCAGGATGATCGAGTTGCGCATGATGATGCCGAGCAGAGCGATGACGCCGAGGATGGCGACGAAGCCGAACGGTGCGCCGCTGATCAAAAGGGCCGCCGCAGCACCGATGATGCCGAGAGGGCCGGTCGCCAGAACCAACATCGCCTTGCCAAAATGCTGCAGCTGGATCATCAACAGCACGACGATGACGGCCAGCATTATCGGCGCCTTGGCGGCGATCGAAGCCTGGCTTTCCGCCGAATCCTCCGCACCGCCCTGGATCTCGATCTTGTAGCCGGGCGCCAGCCCGTCACGCAGGCCCTGCATGTCCTTGTACATCTTGGTGATGACGTCGTTGGACTGCACGCCATCCGGCAGCGTCGCCCGCACGCTGATGGTCGGCAAGCGGTCGCGGCGCCATTCGATGCCTTGCTCCATCACCGGCACAACCTTGGCCACCTGCGACAGCGGCACGGACCCGCCGAAATCGGTCGGAATATAGACGGAGTCGACCGAGGACAGCAGGCTGCGGCTGGCATCCGGCTCGCGGGCGACGATCGACACCGTCTCCTCGCCGTCGCGGAAGTCGTCGAGCGGCACGCCGGACATGGCCGCCCGCAGCGTCTGGCGGATGCGCTGCGAGGTGACGCCGAGCGCACGGGCGCGATCCTGGTCGATGTCCAGCTTCATGGCCGGCACCGGCTCGAGCCAATCGTCATGGACTGCGCCGAGCAGCGGATTCTCGTGGAACTTCGCCTTCACCTGGTCGGCGATGCGGCGCACCTCCTGGCGATCCGGCCCCATGACGCGCATCTGCACCGGCCATCCGGTCGGCGGACCGAGGAACAAACGGTCGACCTTGGCGCGGATCGACGGAAAATCCTCGGCCAGGACGGTGCGCAATTTGACGATCAGCCGTTCGCGGGCCGGTTCGTCATTGGCCATAACGAGCAGCTGGGCAAAGTTCGGGTTGCTCAGCTGCTGGTCGAGCGGCAGGAAGAAGCGCGGCGCGCCTTCGCCGATATAGGTCGCGATGAAGCGCTTGTCCTTGTCGTCCATCATCTTGGCTTCGAGCGACTTGGCCTGTGCCTCGACCTCCTTGATGCTGGTGCCTTCCGGCAGCCAGAGATCGACGAGGATTTCCGGACGCGACGACTGCGGAAAGAAGTTCTGCGGGATGAACTGGAACGCCCACAGGCTGGTGCCGAAGGTGACCAAAGTCATGGCCAGGACGATGATGCGATGGCGCACCGCCCAGCCGACGGTTCCGCGCAGCCGGCGATAGAAGCGCGTGTCGAAGGCGTCGTGGTGGCTGCCAGCATGCTTGCGCTGCTTGAGGATCATGTTGCCAAGCCACGGCGTGAAATACACCGCGACGAACCAGGAGACGACCAGAGCGATGCCGACGACATAGAACAGGGTGCGGACATATTCGCCGGCCGTCGAGGCGGCGAAGCCGACCGGGATGAAGCCGGCCGTGGTGATCAGCGTGCCGGTCAGCATGGGGAAGGCGGTCGAGGAATAGGCGAAGCTTGCCGCCTCGATCTTGACCAGCCCCTCTTCCAGCTTCCGCTCCATCATCTCGACGACGATCATGGCATCATCGACAAGCAGGCCGAGCGCGATGATCAGGGCGCCGAGCGAGATGCGCTGCAGGTCGATGCCGAGTTCGTACATGATGGCGAAGGTGGCAGCGAGCACCAGCGGGATGGTGATGGCGATGATCAGGCCCGAGCGCCAGCCGATCGACAGGAACGAGACGACGAGCACGATCAGCAGCGCTTCGCCGAGCGCATGCATGAACTCGGCCACCGCATCCGTGACGACGCCCGGCTGATCGGAAATCTGGTCGACCGAAACGCCATAGGGCAGCGTCTCCTCGAAGCGCTTGTAGGTGGCCTCGACGTCCTTGCCGACATCGGTGACCTTAAATCCCTTGGCCATGACGACGCCAAGCTGCACGCTGTCATGACCGTTGAAGCGGTATTTGCGCTGGAACGGATCTTCCAGACCCGAGGTCACCGTGGCGATGTCGCCCAGCCTTGTCACCTGGCCGCCGGCGCGCAGGCGCAGGTTCCTGATATCCTCGACCTTGGCGACGTCGCCTTCGACGGCAATGCGCACCGAATTGGTGCCGGTGTCGACGGACCCGGCCGGATCGACATTGTTCTGTCCCTTGATCGCGTTCTGCAGATCGGTCAGCGTCAGGCCGCGTTCGGCGAGCGCCTTGGACGAGACGTCGATATAGAGCTTTTCCGGCTGATCGCCGATGATGACGGCCTTCTCGACGCCTGGCGTCGTCAAAAGCATGTCGCGCGCCTGGATGGCGAACTTCTTCAACTCGGGATAACTAAAGCCGTCGCCGCTGATCGAATGCAGCGTGATGAAGGTGTCGCCGAATTCGTCGTTGAAATAGGGGCCGAGCAGGCCTTGCGGCAGGTCGCCTGATATGTCGCCGACTTTCTTGCGCACCTGATAGAAGGCGTCGGTCACCTCGGCGGTGTTGGTGTCGCCCTTGATCTGGACCGTGATGATGGCGCTGCCGGCGCGGGTGAAGGAGCGGACGAAGTCGAGATGCGGCGTCTCCTGCAGCTTGCGCTCGATCTTGTTGACGACCTGGTCTTCCATCTCCTGGATCGACGAGCCCGGCCAGATTGCCTGGACGACCATGACCCGGAAGGTGAAATCGGGATCTTCCTTCTGGCCCATGCGCATCAGGCCGAGCGCGCCGGAAATGATGATCAGGCCAAACAGGAACCGCGCAATGGCGGGGTGGCCGATTGCCCAGCGCGACAGGTTGAAGGGCCGCTTCTCTTCCGTGGAATTGGTCATGGATGCAGATCCATCTGTTCAGCAATCGAGGTTCGGAGTGGCTTCCGGGCGGCAAGGCTCTCCGAGAGGAGAAACGCTCATCGCGGTGGGACGCGAAAATCGATGTGGGGGTTACATCAATCGAGCGTCTCGGGTGGGCGCTTGCCGCCCGGAAACCAGCGGCTGCGGGAACGCGCAGCCGGTTGTCTTGAGTCAGCGCACCTGCTTGGTGTCGCCGCCGTCACCCGCCGCAGAGGCGGATTGCAGCACCGTGTCACCGGCGAATTTCACCTTGAGATTCTCGGTCATGAACTGCGTGCCGGCAGCGACCACGACGTCGCCGGGCTTCAGACCCTCTGCGACACGCACGCCATCGGCGGCAAACTTCGCGACCTTGACCAGACGGGCATGAACGGTGTCGGCGCCACGATCGACGGTCCAGACGATCGACTGGCTGTCTTTCTCTGCCAATGCGCTCAGCGGGATCGAGACGAGCTGCCGCTCATTGGCCGCCGAGGCTTCGATGCCGGCGGTCATGCCGAGAAGCACGCGCGGGTCGTTTGGCAGGCTGACGCGGACGGCAAAGGTGCGCGATTGCGGATCGGCGCTGCCGGCGACTTCACGGACCTTGCCGTCCAGCGCCAGCGCGTCGTCGGACCAGAAGCCCGCCTTGACGACCTTGCCCGGCTTGAATTCGGCGATTTCCATTTCCGGAACAGCGATCAGCACTTCCTTTTCGCCGTCGACCGCGACGGTGACCACCGGCGAGCCGGAGCCGACCACCTGGCCGACATCGGCGGTGACCGCGGTGACGATGCCATCCCTGTCGGCCTTGAGATCGGTGTAGCCAACCTGGTTCCTGGCCTGGGCGAGCGTCGAGCGGGCGGAATCGCGGGTGGCGACGGCCTGGTCGTAGGCCAGGGTCGCCTGCTCCAGCTGCGATTTCGGTGCGAACTTCTTGTCGAACAGCTGTTCGGCACGCTTGCGGGCAAGCTCCGATGTCTCGACCTGCCGATCGGCGGCATCAAGGGCTGCCTGCGCGCTCTTGACCGAAAGGTCGTAGTCGATGGGATCGATGCGGGCGAGCACATCGCCCGAGGTCACGTGCTGGCCGATGTCGACGAGGCGCTCCGTGATCTTGCCGTTGACCCGGAAAGCCAGCGCGCTTTCGGTGCGGGCCCGCACCGAGCCGGAATAGGAGAGCGTGCGGGTATCATGCGCCTGGGCGATCTCGACGACCTTGACCGGCCGGATGATTTCCTTGACTTCGGCTTTTTCTTGGCTGCAGCCGGCGAGCCCGAGGGCCGCGACCATCAGGCCGGCAACTGGCAGTTTGCGGAGGATGGAACTGGACAAAGACATCTTGTACTCCCGACTGGAGATGAACGGTCGACACCGGCGTTCGGCGGCTATTACTTCAAAGCCCTGATCGCATAGTCGATCAGGTCGTCGGGCATCGCCCGGTTGGTCTTGGCAAGGCATTGCGCCACCATCTGCGGATGGCACAGGATGACGGTCGAGGCGCCGAAACACCGAGACGCGATCACCGGATCCTGTTCCCTGAACTCACCGGCCTCGATGCCGTCGCGGATCACGTCCGCAATCAGGTCGTGAATGCTGTCGACATGCTTGTCGATGACGCCCCAGTCTCGTTCGAGTGCGACGACGACAATCTCGTGGACCTTCTGCTCGTCGAGCATGACTTCCGTCGTCATCTTGTATTGGGCATGTATGTAGCGCCGAAGCCGCTCCTCGGCGCTGACCGGCAAATGCGCAATATCGTAGGCCATCTTGTAGCTTGCGCCGAGCATCCGACCGCAGACAGCCTGGTGGATTTCCACCTTGGAAGTGAAGAAGCGGTAGATGTTGGCCGGCGACATGCCGAGTTCGCGGGCGATGTCGGCGACATTGGTCTTGCCGTAGCCGTAGTGGCGGAACAAGCGCTCGGCGCAATCGAGAATGCGCGTCACATTTTCCTGTCGGGCGGCGTCGGCGACGATGGTGGCGGCTTCGGACATGACCTCTGTTGCTTTATGAATGACGAATTTCAATTTTCGTCACTCGTAAATCGAAACGAGTGACCTGTCAATGCAATTTCGACGTACTTGTACGCCTGTTGACATATGGTGACATTCGATAGACGTCACGAAGCCAGCGGAGGATGCGGACTGTAGAAAATATTTCCCGCGAGAGGCCGTCGGCGCTTCAGGCGGCCTTTGCCATTTCGCGCAGCCGGAACTTCTGGATCTTACCGGTCGAGGTCTTCGGGATTTCGGCAAAGATCACCGCCTTCGGCACTTTGAAGCGGGCAAGCAGCGCGCGGCAGTGTTCGATTATCTCGGCCTCGGTCGCCGACTTGCCGGGCTTCAATTCGACATAGGCGACGGGCACCTCGCCCCATTTGTCATCGGGCCTGGCGACGACGCCGCAGGAGGCGACGCAGGGATGCTTGTAGAGCGCATCCTCGACCTCGATCGAGGAAATATTCTCGCCCCCCGAGATGATGATGTCCTTGGAGCGGTCCTTGAGCTGGATATAGCCGTCGGGATGCATGACGCCGAGATCGCCAGAATGGAACCAGCCGCCGGCAAAGGCCTCATCGCTGGCCTTGCGGTTCTTCAGATAGCCCTTCATGACGATGTTGCCGCGGAACATGACCTCGCCGATGGTCTCGCCGTCCGCCGGCGTCGTCCGCATCGTCTCGGGATCCATGATGGTCAAGCCTTCGAGTGCCGCATAGCGTACGCCCTGCCGTGCCTTCTTGGCGCTGCGTTCACCCTTTTCGAGGTCGTCCCAGGCGCCGTGCCATTCGTTGACGACCGCCGGACCGTAGGTCTCGGTGAGGCCGTAGAGATGGGTGACGGCGAAGCCGGCGTCGGCCATCCCCGACAGCACGGCTTCCGGCGGCGGTGCTGCCGCGGTGTTGAAGGTCACCGTCTGCGGGAATTCCCGCTTGTCCCCGTCCTTCGCATTGATCAGCACCGACATGACGACCGGTGCGCCACATAGATGGGTGACGCCATGATCGGCAATCGCATCGTAGATCGGCTTCGGCCGCACCCAGCGCAGGCACACATGGGTGCCGGCCTGGACGGCGAGCGTCCAGGGAAAGCACCAGCCATTGCAGTGGAACATCGGCAGCGTCCACAGATAGACAGCATGCTTGGCCATGCCGGCATGGATGGTGTTGGTGTAGGCCATCAGGGCGGCACCGCGGTGGTGGTACACCACGCCCTTCGGATTGCCTGTCGTGCCGGAGGTGTAGTTGAGCGAGATGGCATCCCATTCGTCGTCGGGCATCGACCAGGCGAAATCCGCATCACCACCGGCGACAAAGGCCTCATAGTCGAGCAAGCCAATCCGCTCGCCTTTTGGGTACGGCGCGTCGGCGGCGTAGTCGGGATCGTCATAGTCGATGACCAGCGGCTTGACCTTGGCCAGTTCCAGGGCCTGCCTGACGCTGGAGAACTCGCGGTCGACGATCAGCACCTTGGTCTCCGCGTGGTCGAGTTGGAAGGCGATGACCGCGGCATCGAGGCGTGTGTTGAGCGAATGCAGCACCGCCTTGGTCATCGGCACGCCGAAATGCGCCTCCAGCATCGGCGGCGTGTTGGACAGCATGACCGTGACCGTGTCGCCCTTGCCGATGCCGCGTTTTTGAAGCGCCGAGGCAAGCTTCAGCGAGCGCTGCCAGAAATTGCGATAGTCGATGCGCTGGCGGCCGTGGATGATGGCGATATGGTCGGGATAGGTCCTGGCCGCGCGCTCCAGATAGGTGAGCGGCGTCAGCGGCTGATGGTTGGCCGCGTTCTTGTCGAGATCCTGTTCGTAAGGATTGCCCATCCCCATACTCCCCGCGTTCTTTCTTTAGACGTTCTAATCACGGCCTCGGGCCGCGTCACCATCAGCGATGCTCCGTTGGAGCACATTTGGCGCAATGATGATCCAGAATCGCCGCGCCAAAGGGCATCGCATACCCGTGTCCAGTTTGACTTTTGTCGAGAGCCGTGAATAATGTCAGCCGAGGAGACGGCATGGCGATCAGACCGGCAGAACAACTTATCCACAAGGCCGCCTGGCTCTATTACGCCCATGGCCTCCGGCAGGACCAGGTGGCGAGCCAGCTTAACATTTCCCGTGCCTCGGTCGCCATGTATCTACGCAAGGCGCGCGAGACCGGCATCGTCAACATCTCGACCTCGACCCAACTTTTCACCGACGATGTGCTGGCGCGCAAACTCGAGGATGCGCTGCGCCTCGACGCCGTCTGGATCGCGCCTGAAAACGACCATATCGCCGACCCATCGACGGAAATCGCCGTGCTGGCGGCAAGCGTCTTTCTCGAACTGGTCAAGAAGGGCGACCGCATCGGCGTCGCCTGGGGCCGGACCGTCTACATGATCGCCGACGTCATGTCCTATGCCGACCTGCAGGATGTCACGGTGGTGCAGCTCTGTGGCAATCTCGGTGCGCCCTATTCCTATCGGCCCGACCAGTGCACGATGGAGATTGCGCGGCGCCTTAACGCCAAGGGACTCAACTTCTACGCACCGCTGGTGCTGTCGACGGAAGAGCTGGCACGCGCGCTGCGTGCCGAGCCGGTGATCCGCGAACAATTGTCGGGCGTCGGCGAATGCGACCTGGCGCTGTACTCGGTCGGGGCGGTCGACGCCGACAGCCACCTGGTCAAATGCGGCGCGCTGACACCAAGTGAAATGGCGGAACTGCGAAAGCAGGGCGCTGCCGGCGTCATTGCCGGGCAGATCATCGACGCCGAGGGCAAAGTGCTCGACTGCAGTTATAACAGGCGTGTGATCTCGGCCGAACTTGCCTCGCTGCGCGCCATCGCCCGGCGGCTGATGGTCGTGCAGGAGGACAGCAAGTTCGAGCCGCTGCTCGCGGCGATCGCCGGTGGCCTTTGCACGCATCTGGTGGTCGGCGCGCGCATGGCACAGCGGCTCCTGGATCGCGGCATTCCTATTTCACCATAGAAGACAGCAATTGGACGAAGCGAACATGAAGAACCTGTGGAATGACGATGCAGCCGAAAAGCTCGTTGCCGACTATGCAACGAAGGGCGTCGGCCGCGACCTGGCCTTGCGCGTCTACACGACCCGGCTGCTGGGCGGCGAACCAAGGCTGGTCCTGCATGGCGGCGGCAACACATCCTGCAAGACGACAGCCACCGATCTCGTCGGTGACGAGTGGGACGTGCTGTGCGTCAAGGGCAGCGGCTGGGACATGGGCGTCATCGAGCCGCAGGGGCTGCCGGCGGTCAAGCTCAAGCCGCTGCTCAAGGCGCGCGCGCTGAACAGATTGGCCGACGAGGACATGGTCGCGCTGCAGCGCGTCAACCTCATCGATCCGTCATCGCCAAACCCTTCGGTCGAGACGCTGTTGCATGCCTTCCTGCCACACAAATTCGTCGACCACACGCACTCGACCGCCATCCTCGCCATCGTCGACCAGGAAGACTCCAAGCCGCTGGTGAAGACGGTCTTCGGGAGCAAGATGGGTTACGTGCCCTACATCATGCCCGGCTTCGACCTTGCCAAGGCGGCGGCCGACATCTTCGACGCCGACCCCGCGGTCGAGGGCCTGATCCTCGACAAGCATGGCATCTTCACCTTCGGCGACGATGCCAGGCAGGCCTACGACCGAATGATCCACTATGTGAACGTCGCCGAGGACTACATTGCCGCAAGCGGCAAGCCCAAGGCGGCAAAGGCAGCCTTGCCGGCAAAGCTAGCAACACCGGCCTCCATCGCGCCGACGCTTCGCGGCGCCGTTGCCGTGGCGCGCGGCGAAGGCCGCTTCGACCGCATGATCAGCGACTTCCGCACTTCGCCGGCAATCGTCGATTTCATCAATTCGGCCGAGATTGCCGATTATGCCGGACGCGGCGTGTCGACGCCCGATCTGTCGATCCGAATCAAGACCGGACCTATGGCGCTGCCGGCGCCCGATGCAGACAAGGCCGGCGACTACAGATCCGTGATCAAGAGCCATGTCGATGCCTTCGCCAAGGATTACCGCGCCTATTTCGAAGCCAATGATGCGCTCGACGACGTCAAGCGCACCATGCTCGACCAGATGCCGCGGCTGACGCTGGTGCCGGGCCTCGGCATGTTCGGCCATGGCCGCACCTTGAAGGATGCGAAGATCGCGTCGGATGTCGGCGAGATGTGGATCGAGGCGGTGCGCGGCGCCGAGGCGGTCGGGCGTTTCCATCCGCTCTCCAAGGCCGACCTGTTCCCGCTCGAATACTGGTCGCTCGAACAAGCCAAGCTTGCCTCCAACAAGCCGAAGCCGCTGACCGGCCAAGTGGTGCTGATCACCGGCGGCGCCGGCGCAATCGGTGCAGCGACAGCAAAACTGTTCGCCGACAATGGCGCCCATGCCGTTGTCGTCGATCTCGATGCCGAGAAGGCCGCAGAGGCGGCGAAGAAAGCCGGCAACAATTCGATCGGTGTCGCCGCCGACATTACCGACCCGGCACAGGTGCGTGCCGCCTTCGACAGAGCGGTCGCCGTGTTCGGCGGTGTCGACATCCTGGTGTCCAATGCCGGTGCTGCCTGGGAAGGCCGGATCGGTGAGCTAGACGATGCTCTTTTGCGCAAGAGTTTCGAACTCAACTTCTTCGCCCATCAGTCGGTGGCGCAGAACGCCGTGCGCATCATGCTCGAACAGGGCACCGGCGGCGTTCTGCTGTTCAACACCTCCAAGCAAGCGGTCAATCCGGGGCCGAAGTTCGGCGCCTATGGCGTGCCGAAGGCAGCGACCCTGTTCCTGTCCAGGCAGTACGCGCTTGATTATGGCGCGCACGGCATCCGCTCCAACGCCGTCAATGCCGACCGCATCCGCTCAGGGCTTTTGACCGACGCCATGATCGCTAGCCGTTCGGGCGCGCGCGGCGTGTCGGAGAAGGATTATATGTCCGGCAATCTGCTCGGCCAGGAAGTAACGGCACAGGACGTGGCGCAGGCGTTCCTGCATCATGCGCTGGCCGATCGCACCACCGCCGACGTAACGACGGTCGATGGCGGCAATATCGCGGCGGCGTTGCGGTAGATTGAGAGAGCATCAACCGGCTTGCGCAGCTAGCAATCCGTAGCTACATTGTAGCTCACTCAGAGGAGTTATAACATGGCAACTGATACCGTGGTCCGCGCTCGGATCGATACGGCGACAAAGGATCAGGCAACAGAAGCCCTGGCGGCAATGGGCCTGTCGGTTTCCGACGCCATCCGCCTGCTTTTGGTTCGCGTCGCTGCCGACAAGGAATTTCCCTTTCCGGTGAAGGTGCCTAACGCAACCACTCGAAAGGCCATGGCCGAATTGGAACAGGGCAAGGGCAAGCGTTTCGCCTCGGCCGATGAGCTGTTCAAGGATTTGGGCATCTGATGTGCTGACGCCTGTTCGCTCCGGGCAATTCCGTCGCGACGTGAAACGTATGGAGAAGCGTTGCAAAGACCTTGGCAAATTGCGCGAACTGCTCGGCCGGCTGATCGCCGGAAACGAGCTACCGGCGAGTTATAAGGATCACCCCTTGAAAGGCGACTGGAAAGGCTATCGTGACGCGCACATAGAACCGGACTGGCTCTTGCTCTATCGGGTGGTCAGCGACGAATTACAGCTTGCTCGCACCGGCTCTCACTCCGATCTGTTCAACGAGTAGCCCGAAGCCGGTCTGCTACAGCAGTTCCCGGATGCCTTCCCAAGCCTTTCTGCCAAGCCTTGAATCAGCCTCGTCATTGCCTCCGTGTGCATGCAATGCCGAGCGTGGCGTGATCTCGCCTGGCAGGAGAATGCGGTGACCCGCATCCGGCGATGAAACGAGATGGGTGATCTTACCAACTTCACCGCGCCGCTGAACAATCTCTGTCGCGAACCACAGGGAGGGCCACAGCGCATCGTCGCCACCTGCGACCAGCAGAATCTCGGCCGATGCGGTCTCAACGGGGATGGCTGCCGCATTTGCTTCCTGTTCGAAGGCTTTCAAACAATGCTCGAAGTGTCCTCGATAGGACACAAGGCCATCCACATACTCTCGGGTCCAATTCGGGTCCGTCGGCACGAATGGCAGGGGAATACCGTCGAGCGACCAAGAGGATCGTTCAGGCCAGCTGACGCCATCCCGGCCCGCACCGATATTTCCCCAAACCACCGATGACGGGCTGATAGCGACCACAGCGTTGATGCGCTGGTCATGGACCGCCGCAAGCAGTGATGCCTCGGCACCCTTGGATGTGCCGAAGTAGACGATGCGGCGGCATCCTGTTTCAATGAGAAAGTTGGCTGCCGCAAAGAAGGTTTCGAGGGGAATTTCGCATATTCCGGGAGCCTGGCCCTCGCCGCCGAACCACTGCAGGGCCAGGGCAGATGAGCCCTCGTTTGCAAAGAGCCGTGCGCGCCCGACATCGACGCGGCCGCTCGATCCGCCTAACACAACGACGCCGGTGGTGGCCTGCGGGGATCGAAGCAATGTTCCGGCGACGGCACCGGACAGATTTTCCTCGATTGCGGCCTGTGATTCCATACATGCACCGAACCTTCCAGAACCAGCGGACTGGCTCTGCGAATATTCGGCAAAAAGCCGCCTGCAGCAAGCGGCTGCAGTCGGCCTCCTATAGCGAACCTACTTGGCGTTCGGGTTCGGCATCCAGGCCGGCATCGCGACATCGGCATGGGCGAACTGCGGCAGCTTGGCCGACAGGTCCTCCATGTTCTTGATGTCCTTGTCGATGAGGTCCTTCTGGGTGATCAGCGTCGGCGGCACGATAACGTTGTGGCCGGGGTCTTCACCGGCCAGCAGCTGCGCCAGCGCGCGCACCGAAACCTGGCCGACGACGGCCGGGTTAGTGGCGGCCGTGGCAGCCCAGGCGCTGTCGGGCTCGCGCATCGCTGATATATCCGAGGTCGAAATGTCGGCCGAATAGATCTTGATGCCCTTGTTCAATCCCGCTTCGTCGACAGCGATCTTCACGCCCTTGGCGAATTCATCATAGGGGGCGAACATCACCTTGATGTCGGGATGGGCCGACAGCACCGAGCGCGCCTGGTTGGCGACGGAATTGGCGATCGGATTGTCTAATGTGCCGAACATCGCGACTTCCTTGATGCCGGCATACTTCTTCTTCACGTCGACCCAGGTCTCGTTGCGGCGGTCGAGCGGCGCGATACCGGCGACATAGACATAGCCGGCATCCCAGCTCTCGCCATTGTCCTTGACCGCCTGTTCGAGCGCGAGGCGGGCCAAGTCGCGGTCGGACTGTTCGACCTGCGGGATCTTGGGGTTCTCGACATTGACGTCGAAAGCCACAACCTTGATGCCTGCGTCGACCGCACGCTGTGCGGCGTCCTTCATCGATTCCGTCAGGCCGTGCTGGATGATGATCCCCTGAACGCCGAGCGCAATGGCCTGGTCGACCATGTCGGATTGAAGCGCGGCGTCCTGGCGGCTGTCGAGCACGCGCAGGTCGATGCCGAGCGCCTTCGACTGTGCCTCGACGCCGCTGAGATAGGCCTGGAAGAAGTCACCGGTCGAGAGATAACGCACCAGCGCGATCTTGACGCCGGGCTTGTCGAAAGGCGCCGGCTTGTCGGCGGCCAGCGCCGGGAATTGCATCAGCATGGTTGCGCCGGCCAATCCGAGCGCCACCTTCCCCAGAAGTCTTCTTGTAATGCTCACTTTGTTTTCCTCCACTCTTGTTGAACCCAAAATCCTGTTCCGGTCGAAACTACCTCCTGCCCCTGCCCGAAAGTGCAAAGGTGAAGACAAGGGCGACGACCAGAACCACGCCCTTGACGAAATCCTGCGTGTAGTAAGGCGCGTTCATCATCGTCAGGCCTTGCAGCAAGATGCCGACGAACAGCGCGCCGACGGCGGTGCCGAAAGCGTTCGGCTTGGCGGCGCCGAGCACCGCGTAGCCGATCAGCGCCGCAGCGACGGCATCGAGCAGCAGATTATTACCCGAGGCGATGTCGCCGCGTCCAAGCCGGGCGGCGAGCAATATGCCGCCGATCGAGGCAAAAACTCCTGAAATGACGTAGGCCCAGATCTTGTATGCCTTGACAGGCGCGCCTGCGAGTTCGGCGGCGCGCTCGTTGCTGCCGACCGCATACATCATGCGGCCGAAACGGGTGTATTCGAGGAAGAACCAGATCAGCACGGCGAGCACGAGCAGCACCACCACCGACACCGGGATGAGGTTGGGGATGAAGAAATCGAAGCGGTGGCGGCCAAGCGCGAGGAAGGCGTCAGAGAATTTGCCGTTGGCGACCGAACCGTCCGGCATGGTCATGCCTGTGGCGATCGAGCGGCCTTCGGTCGGGATGCGCTGCAGGCCGACGAGCAGGAACATCATGCCGAGCGTCGCCAGCAGATCGGGCACGCGCATGTAGACGATCAGCCAGCCGTTGATTAGGCCGACAACGGCGCCGATCAGCAGGCAGACCACGACCGCGACGAAGGCGTTCTGCTCCAGCACCACCATGACATAGGCGGCCGCCATCATGGCCGACGTGGCGACCGAGCCGATCGACAGGTCAAAGCCGCCGACGACGAGCGTCGCGGTGACGCCGAGCGCCAGCACACCGGTGATGGCAACCGACTGGAAGATGAAGACGGCACTTTGCGGAGAGACGAAACCGTCGGCGGCAATGGCGAAATAGCCGACGAGCCCGAACAAGAGCACGATGAAGCCGTAGCGGATGGCGTGGTCGCGCGACGTCATTCAGCGCTCCCGCGCGCCGCTGCCGTCTTTACCCAACTCGAACCCATGCTTTCTCCATTCCCAATCCTATTCACCGCGACCCTCAGGCGGCGCTGTGCAGCGGTCCGCCCGCCACCTCGGCCAGCAGACGATCGAGATCGACGTCGGCATTGCGATGCTCGCCGACGATGGTCTGCTCCGACATCACCAGGATGCGATCGGCGGTCTCCAGCGCCTCGTCGAGTTCGGTGACGAACAACAATGTGGCGCGGCCGTTTGCACTCGCTCTCAATTTGGCGGCAATGTCGCGCCGCGCGGAAATGTCGACGCCCTGAAACGGCTCGTCCAGAATGAACAGTCTTGCATCCTGAGCCATCCAGCGGGCGACCATCACCTTCTGCTGGTTGCCGCCGGACAGCTCGGACATGTCGTCCTTCTCGGAGCGGCAGACAATGCCCAGTTCCTCGATCTGCCGGCGAGCCGTGGCGCGTTCGAGACGGCGCTTGAGAACAGCGAAACGCGACATGCGCTTGTGAAACGGCAGGCTGATATTTTCCTGGATGTTGAAGCCGCCGACGATGCCGTTCTCGCCGCGGTCCTTGGCGACGAGAAACACGCCGGCGGCGATCGCCTCACCCGTCGATCGCGGTGCATAGGGCTTGCCGTTCATCGTCATGGTGCCGGCGAGCGGCTGGCGCACGCCAAACAGCGTCTCGGCAAGCGCCGTCTTGCCGACACCGACGAGCCCGGTGATCGCAACGACCTCGCCGTCGCCGAGCGTCAGCGAGATCGGTTTGGCGCCCGGCGCGATGCGCAGGCCTTCGATCGTCAGGATTGCCTTGGCCGAATTCCTAACAACGATCTGGTCGAGATGGATCTTGCGGCCGAGCATGGCGTTGACCGCGCCTTCATAGTCGAGCGGCTTCTTGTCGAAGATGCCTGAGATGATCCCGTCGCGCATGGAGACGATGCGGTCGGCAAGTCGCCTGATATCCGACATGCGGTGGGAGATGTAGAGGATCGCCACGCCTTGCTCGCGCAGCCTGTCGATCAGCGCAAACAGCCGATCGGCCTCGGTGCTGGAGAGCGATGAGGTCGGCTCATCGAGGATCAGCACTTTCGGCTGGTGCGCCAGCGCGCGAGCAATCGCCACCATCTGGCGATCGGCCAGCGAAAGATCGCTTACCCGCGCCATCAGATCGATGGCCAGCCCCATGCGGTCGGCGACCGCCTTGGCCTCCCGGCGTACGCGCACCGGATTGAACAGGGTCGGCGCGCCGCTGCCGCTCAGCCTGTCGAGAGTGAGATTGGTAGCAACGTCGAGATCGGCGACGACACCGTCATTGATGTTCTGGTGAACGGTGACGACGCCTGCGCGGATCGCCTCGGCCGGCGTTTTCGGGGCGAAATCCTGGTCGGCGAGCGCCATCGTGCCGCCACCGCGTTCGTAGACGCCGGAAATGATCTTGACGAGGGTGGATTTGCCGGCGCCGTTGGCGCCCATCAGCACGGTCGCTTCGCCGGCATGCAATTCGAGCGAGACGCCGCCAAGCACCTCGTTATGGCCAAAGGATTTCCTCAGTCCCTCTACGCGGAACACGGCATTGCCGACCATGCGTTCCTCCCTGACATGACGCTATGGGCTGTGTCGGCAATTGTCAACCCGATTGACAATTGCCAGATCGCTTCCTAGCTTGGCCCGACCGTCACGCCTCGATTATGTTCGGGGCGCGCATATGCGGGAGGATGACGATGACTGAAGAATTGCCGTTCGAAGCCCTATCGGTCGAGACCCTGGCTGCCCGCCTTGGCACAAACGACGCGCTGTGCGCGAAGATCGGCAATGACACCACACGCTGGAAGGTCCGCGAGGTCGGTGACGGCAATCTCAACCTCGTATTCATCGTCGAGGGTGCCAGCGGTGCGGCGGTGGTCAAGCAGGCCCTGCCCTATGTCCGTCTGGTCGGCGACAGCTGGCCGCTGCCTTTAAAACGCTCCTTCTTCGAATATCATGCGCTGACCAGGCAAGAAGCGCGCGCCCCCGGATCGGTGCCGGCGATCCATTATTTCGACGAAAGCCAGGCGCTGATCATCATGGAATATCTAGCGCCGCCGCACATCATCCTGCGCCGCGCGCTGATCGAAGGCCGGCGATTGCCGAACATTGCTCGGGATATCGGCCTGTTCATGGCCCGCACGCTGTTTCGCGGCTCCGACCTGCACATGACGGCCAAAGACCGCAAGGCGGATCTGGCGCTGTTCGCCGACAATATCGAACTCTGCGATATCACCGAAAACCTGGTGTTCTCCGATCCCTATTTCGACGCCAGGATGAACCGACATACCTCGCCGCAGCTAGACGGCCTCGTCGCCGAATTGCGCGCCGACCGCGACCTGAAGGTCGAGGCGCAGCGGCTCAAGCACATCTTCGCCGCCAATGCCGAAACGCTGCTGCATGGCGACCTGCATTCCGGCTCGATCATGATCACCGACACGGAAACCCGGATGATCGATCCGGAATTCGCTTTCTACGGTCCGATGGCCTTCGACGTCGGCATGCTGCTTGCCAATTTCTGGATGTCGTTCTTCTCGCAACGCGGGCACGAGCAGGAGAGCAAGCGCGATGCCATGCGCGCCTATCTGCTCGAGGTGACAGTCGAGACCTGGTCAGTGTTCCGCGCCGAGTTCTCGCATCTGTGGCGCACCGAACGCACCGGCATGCTCTATCAGAAAAGCCTGTTCGAGGATCAGGGCGACAGGCTCGGCGCCGAGCAGGCACTCGACCATGTGCTGCACCAGATCTGGACCGACCTGCTCGGCTTTGCCGGCATCGAGGTGCACCGGCGCATCCTCGGCCTCGCCCACAATGCCGACTTCGAGACCATTGCCGACGAGGATTTGCGCGCCAGTTGTGAAGCAAAGGCGCTGAAATTCGGCCGTCACATCGCCGTCAACCGGCGCCATATCCATAGCATCGGCGAGGTCAACCAACTGGCCGCGCTGATCGAACAGGAGAGCAGCATTTGAACGTCGGCGACCGCCACTATCGCACCATCTGGCTGAGCGGCGACGGGCGTTCGGTGGAGATCATCGACCAGCGCTGGCTGCCGCATGATTTCCGCATCGAGACGATCGGCACGGTTGACGGCATCGCCACCGCGATCCGCGACATGTGGGTGCGCGGCGCGCCGCTGATCGGCGTCACCGCTGCCTATGGCGTCGCCATGCAGATGGCCGACGATCCCTCCGATGCGGCGCTCGATGCCGCGTGGGAGACGTTGCACGAGACGCGCCCGACCGCCATCAATCTGCGCTGGGCGCTGGACGAGATGCGGCGCTTCCTGCGGCCATTGCCAGCAGAGCAACGCGCCGAAGCAGCCTACCGACGCGCCGGTGAAATCGCCGACGAGGATGTAGGCCTCAACCGCGCCATCGGCGAGAACGGCCTCGCCATCATCAAGGCGATCGCGGCGCGCAAGCAGAAGGGCGAACCGGTCAACATCCTGACCCACTGCAATGCCGGCTGGCTGGCCACCGTCGACTACGGCACCGCCACCGCGCCGATCTACCTAGCCACCGAGGCTGGCATTCCGGTCCACGTCTATGTCGATGAGACGCGGCCACGCAACCAGGGCGCCCAGCTGACCGCATGGGAGATGGCCGGCCACGGCGTGCCGCACACGCTGATCGTCGACAATGCCGGCGGCCATCTGATGCAGCGCGGCGCAATCGACATGGTCATTGTCGGCACCGACCGCACGACTGCCAGTGGTGATGTCTGCAACAAGATCGGCACCTATCTCAAGGCGTTAGCCGCCGCCGACAATGATGTGCCTTTCTATGTCGCGCTGCCGTCGCCGACCATCGACTGGACGGTGCATGACGGTCTGGCCGAGATCCCGATAGAGCAGCGCTCTTCCGACGAGGTCTCGCTGGTCTGGGGCAAGACCGCCAGCGGCGAGATTGCCCAGGTGCGGATTTCGCCGGCGACGACGCCCGCGGCGAACCCGGCTTTCGACGTGACGCCGGCGCGGCTGGTGACCGGCCTGATCACCGAGCGCGGCGTCGCCAAGGCATCGCGCGAAGGCTTGAAGGCGATGTTTCCAGAGCGCGGGTAGGAGCCGGCCATCGAACCATCAATACAGCGGCTTGGCCATATGCCTTGGCGTTGGCCACTCGGTGGTGGTGCCGGGCTGCACCGGCCGCTCGAGATAAGTCGACAGCACCACATAGCTGCGTGTCGAGGTGACACCAGGCGTCTCGTAAAGGCGCGACAGCAACCCTTCGAGTGCCCTGGTGTCCTCGGTGCGGACCTTGAGCAGCATGCAGCTGTCGCCGGCAACCGAATGGATCTCCTCGACCTCCGGATACTCCGAAACCGCCATCAGCTCCGGGGTTTTTCCCCAGCCCTTGGTGTCGATATGGACAAAGGCAAGCAAAGGCTTTTTCACCGCCCGGGGATCGATGATTGCCGCGGTGTTTCTGATGGCGCCGCTGCGCCGAAGGCGTTTGACCCGCTCGTGCGCGGCAGGAGGCGACAAGCCCACGCGATCGCCCAGTTCGGCGTAGCTGATCGTGGCGTCATCGACCAGGACGCCTAATATTCTTCGGTCTATCGCGTCGAGGTCGCGGGTCGCAGCCTTGTTCTGCGGAATACCATCTGTTTCTTCATCCATGGCCAATTTCCCGATTGCCGCTGAATAAAATACGGCGATCATGACGATATGTCGAACGCAGATCAAGTTGCATCACTGGCGCCAAGCGCTCGCGCCCCTATCCCGGCGCTTGCTTACCTGCTGACCGGCTGCATTGCGGTCATCGGCTCGAACTCGCTTGTGCTGGGCCCGATAGCACCGGCCGTGGCCTCCTCGTTCGGTACCAGTGTGCCGGCCGTGATGATTGCGGCGGCCGCGTTCGGCCTCGGTACCTCCGCAAGCGCCCTGTTCCTGGCCCGCTACATCGACCGGCTCGGCGCGCGCAGGATGCTGCAGGGCGCATTGCTGTTGCTGGCGATAGCGCTGGTCGCAAGTGCGATAGCGCCTACGGTGGTCATGCTGGTCGCAGCACAGCTGCTGGCGGGCATCGCTGCAGGCATCGCCATGCCGGCGATCTATGCCAGTGCGGCGGCCATCGCTCCACCGGGCAGGGAGAGCGGCACGATCGGCGTCGTGCTGACCGGATGGACGCTCAGCATGGTGGCCGGCGTCTCGCTGTCGGCGGTGTTGGCCGATCTCGTGCATTGGCGCGCCGTCTTCGCAGCAGTCGCTCTGCTGGCAGTGCTTGCACTGGCCGGCCTCTCACTCTCCTCGCTAAACGATGTCAGGAAAAGCGGTCCGGCACCGACCCCGCTGGACGCGCTCGGCATTCCCGGCATCGTCCCGCTTCTCATTGCCTGCGCCGCGTTCATGACCGCCTTCTATGGTGTCTATGGCTATCTCGGCGACCACCTTCACGTTGGGCTGGGAGAGCCGGTCAGCGCCAATGGGCTCGCCGCACTCGCCTATGGGATCGGGTTCGGCACCGCTGCTCTCCTCGACGGCGTCATCGATCGGCTGGGTGCACGACGCGTCATGCCATTCGCCTACCTTCTGGTCGCCGTCGTCTATGTCGCAATGGCCGCGACGAGCGGCAGTTTCGGGCTGACCTTGACCATGGTGGCCGTTTGGGGACTGGCCAATCATTTCGGCCTCAACGTCTTGGTGATGCGTCTGTCAGCACTCGATCCGTCGCGCCGCGGCACGATCATGGGCTTGAACAGCGCGGTAACCTATCTTGCGGTCTTCGTCGGCACCACCAGCTTCGGGCCGCTTTATGCCAGCTTTGGTTTTGCGACATGCGCGGCGGTCGCGGCAGTGCTGATGCTGGTTGCGGCGTCGGCGGCGGCGTGGCGCCGATCCAATTGACAGACTGTATTGGTCATCGGCTCTTCGTCCGGTTGACAGCGGCACCCCTGCCCTTCCATACAAAGCCGTTAAAGTTCTCAGGGCGGGGTGAAAGTCCCCACCGGCGGTAAAGGTTTCGGCCTGAGCCCGCGAGCGCCCTCCGGTTGTCGGAGGGGTCAGCAGATCCGGTGTGATTCCGGAGCCGACGGTTAGAGTCCGGATGGAAGAGAACGAAACGGAAAACGGACCGCCTTGGCGGGCCGGATTTCGTATCGTGCGTCCTGATTCTGGTTCGAAACGGAAGGATGGACCCATGAATCAGCATTCCCATAAAGACTATGAAACTGTTCGCATCGCCGTCATTCGCGCGCGCTGGCACGCGGATATCGTCGACCAATGCGTGCAAGCCTTCGAGGCAGAGCTTTCCGCGCTCGGGGAGAATCGCTTCGCCGTCGATGTCTTCGATGTGCCGGGCGCCTATGAAATTCCGCTGCACGCCAAGACCCTGGCCCAAACCGGCCGCTATGCCGCGATCCTCGGCGCCGCCTTTGTCGTCAATGGCGGCATCTACCGGCATGAGTTCGTCGCCAGCGCGGTGATCGACGGCATGATGAATGTACAGCTGTCGACAGGTGTGCCGGTGCTGTCGGCGGTGCTCACCCCGCACAACTACCATGACAGCGCCGAGCATCACCGCTTCTTCTTCGAGCACTTCGCCGTCAAGGGCAAGGAAGCGGCCAACGCCTGCGTGCAGATCCTGGCGGCGCGGGAGTTGATCGCGGCCTGACCAAAGAGCCCGGATTTCAGCCATGCAACAAGAATTGCGATCGACAAGACTTCTGAAGGTTGCGGTTGGCCTGAAATCCGGCCAGAAGCATCAAGGGCCGGCCGGCTACCGGTCGGCCCGCGACGTTGCGCTTGAAACCAGATACGGGAGACTATTGGGTGGCTCGCATAACACTGAGACAATTGCTCGACCACGCCGCCGAATACGGCTACGGCGTGCCCGCCTTCAACATGAACAATATGGAACAGGGCCTCGCCATCATGGAGGCCGCCGAGGAGACCAAATCGCCGGTCATCCTGCAGGCAAGCCGCGGCGCGCGGGCCTATGCCAATGACGTGGTGCTGGCCAAGCTGATCGACGCGCTGGTCGAAATCCATCCCGACATTCCGGTCTGCATGCATCTCGACCATGGCAACAACGAAGCCACCTGCGTCACCGCGATCCAGTATGGCTTCACCTCGGTCATGATGGACGGATCGCTGAAGGAAGACGGCAAGACGCCTGCCGACTACGCCTACAATTCCGGCATCACCAAGCGCGTCGTCGACATGGCGCATTGGGGCGGCGTATCCGTCGAAGGCGAGATCGGCGTGCTCGGATCGCTGGAGAGCGGCGGCGGTGAACAGGAAGACGGCCACGGCATCGAAGGCGCGATCAGCCACGACCAGCTTTTGACCGATCCTGAACAGGCTGTGGAGTTCGCTAGGGACACCCATGTCGATGCGCTGGCGGTTGCCATGGGCACGAGCCACGGCGCCTACAAGTTCTCGCGCAAGCCGGACGGCGCGGTGTTGGCCATGAACGTCATCGAGGAAATCCACCGCCGCCTGCCGAACATGCATCTGGTCATGCACGGTTCGTCTTCGGTGCCGGAGGATCTGCAGGAGATCATCAACAAATATGGCGGCCAGATGAAGCCGACCTGGGGCGTCCCGGTGGAGGAGATCCAGCGCGGCATCAAGCACGGCGTGCGCAAGATCAACATCGACACCGACAACCGCATGGCGCTGACCGGAGCCATCCGCAAGGTGCTGACCGAGAACCCGAGCGAGTTCGATCCGCGCAAATATCTGACGCCGGCCATGGCCGCGATGCGCAAGCTCTGCAAGGAGCGCTTCGAACAGTTCGGCACCGCCGGCAACGCACAGAAGATCAAGCCGCTGCCAGTCGCGGAAATGGCCAAGCGTTACAAGTCGGGCAGTCTCGATCCGAAGTTCGGATAGCCTGCCTTGGCGGTTCTCCCTTCTCCCCTTGTTGTGGGAGAAGGTGGATCGGCGCGCAGCGCCGAGACGGTTGAGGTCCAGCGGAGTGAGGCGGCGGTGTCTTCTGGAGCACCCCTCATCCGACCGAGCTTCGCTCGGCCACCTTCTCCCACAAGGGGACCCACAAGGGGAGAAGGGAAAGAGAGGGCGGTGCTGCCCCTACGCCCCCCTCAAAAACTCGATCACCATTGCCGCCGTCCAGGTGAAGCGGCCGCCGCCGAGCGGCTCGCCGGTGAGCGGGTCGTAATATTCGGCAAAGCCGCTTTCCCGGATCAAGTCCAGGCTGGATTGCGTGATGCGCCGTGCCGCGTCGTTGTGGCCGGCGGCGGCGAGGCCGTCTGATATCATGTAGTTGACCACCAGCCAGACCGGGCCGCGCCAGTAGCGCTTGGCGTCGAAACGTGGATCGTTTGGATCATGCGACGGGACGATGTAGCGTGCCTTGGCGGCAAGGCGTTCGACGGTTGCGGCCAGCGCAGCGGTGCGAGCCTCGGGGACGGCCGCGAAGGCCGGCAGGATGCCGCCGACGGAGGCGCTGTCGATCAGTCTGCCGGTGACGCGGTCAAGGCAGAGATACTGGCCGTGCGCATCGCTCCACAGCCGCTCCATCGCATCCAGGCCCTTTCGAGCGCGGGCACGATTGGCGCTGGCGATCCCGGTTTCGCCCAGCAATTGTGCCAGATTGGCGAGATCGGCGCAGGAGCGGACCAAAATGGCGTTGAAGCCGGGATCGACGACTTGGAATGGCGAGGCGTCATGCAATTTGGTGTTGTCCCAGCCAAGCCCGCGAAAGTGCTGCAACAGCCAGATGTAGCGGTCATACTGGCCTTGCGTCGGGCGGTGCGCCGGATCGGCGTGTAAAGTGTCGCGGCGCGTGTAGGGCTCGACACCCTCGGTCGGCACACGCTCGAAGGCATCGTCCCAGTCGATGGAATTGTCGCGGCCGGACTCCCACGGATGGATGATGGCGACCAGCCCCTCGCCCCTGGGGTCGCGGTTTTCGTAGAACCAGCGGTGCCAGGCATCGATCTTCGGCAGCAGCGCGCGGGCCCGCTCCGCGGCCAATTTCTTGTCCTTGGAACGGTCGAACAGGCGGCGTATGGCAAAGCCTGCAACAGCCGGCTGGGTGATACCCGAGGTGGCCGTCGGGCGCCCGGTCCGCCAGACCTCAGGGCCGGGAAAATAGTCGTCGCTCCAGACGTGGAAGACGATGTGCGGCACCATGCCGTCCGGCCATTGGTGTGCGAACAAGGTCTCGATCTCGGTCCAGGCGCGGGCCTCGTCATAATGAGCAAGACCGAGCGCTGTGAGGCAGGAATCCCAGTTCCACTGGAACGGATAAAGCCCTCTCGTCGGGATGGTGTAGGCGCCCTTGTCGTTCTCTTTCAGCACCTCGACGGCGCGGGCGATGATGTCACTGGCGGCGGAAGCAGTCATGAGCGTTCGGAGCTTTCGGCATCAAAGGGCATTGGTGGTTTCGGGATCGAACCAGCGGATGCGGTCGGGTTTGGGCGCGAGCCGCAGGTGATCGCCGACCTGGACGCCGGCATTCGAGTCCAGGATGGCACGGAACAGGCCGCCCTCGACATCGCAGGTGACCAGCGTGTGTGGTCCGAGCGGCTCTATGACGCGCACGGTGGCATGCAGGCCCTCGCTGCCGTCACCCACGTCTTCGGGGCGGATGGCGAAGTCTATGTTCTGCTTGTCCGATTTGGGGCCGGGCAGCGTCAGTCCGGCAACGGTCCAGCTGCCATTCGCGGCCTTGGTTGCCGGAATAAAATTCATCGGCGGATTGCCGATGAAGGAGCCGACGAAACGCGCGGCCGGATTGCGATAGACCTCGACCGGCGACGCGGCCTGGACGATGCGGCCCTGATGCATGACGGCGATGCGGTCGGCGAGGCTCATCGCCTCGACCTGGTCGTGGGTGACATAGATGGTGGTGGTCTTCGAGGCGGCGAGCACACCCTTGAGCTCGGCACGCATCTCCAGCCGCAGCAGCGCGTCGAGGTTCGACAGCGGCTCGTCCATCAGGATGACGTCGGGCTCCATGGCGAGCGCGCGGGCGACGGCGACACGCTGGCGCTGGCCGCCGGACAGCTGGCCCGAATAGCGTTTCAGCAATTGCTCGATATGCATAAGCTCGGCGGTGCGGGTGACGCGGCGATTGACGTCGGCCTGCGGCAATTTCTTCATGCGCAGGCCGAAGGCAATGTTCTCGAACACGGTCAGGTGCGGGAAGACGGCATAATTCTGGAACACCATAGCGATGCCGCGGTCGCGCGGCGGCAGATGGTCGACGCGGCGGCCGCCGATCCAGACCTCGCCCTGGCTTGGTGTTTCCAGCCCGGCGACGATGCGCAGCAGCGTGGTCTTGCCGCAGCCAGAGGCGCCGAGCAGCACCATGAACTCCTGATCTGATATGGTGAGGTCGACCTGATGCAGGGCGGTGAAACCGCCGAAGCGCTTGGCCACACCCTTGATCGCGATTTCAGCCATGTGCGGTCTCCGTGTCTCGCGTCATCGGTTGGCGATCCCCCACATGGCAAACAGGTATTTTCGAACGGCGAAGATGAAGATCAGCGCCGGCACGACCAGTGCCGCACCGCCGGCGAATTTGAGATAGAGCGGCGATTCACCGAGGCTTTGCAGCAGGAAGGCGGTCAGCGTGCGGTTCTCGATGGTGAGCACGGCGGCGGCAAACACCTCGTTCCAGGAGATGGTGAACGCAAACACCGCCGAGGCGGCGATACCGGGCAACGCCAGCGGCAAGATCACCTTGCGAAAGGCCTGCAGCCTTGTGCAGCCGAGCGTCCACGCCGCCTCTTCGAGTTCGACGGGAATGCCAGAAAACAGCGAGAAGGTGATCAGCACGGCGAAGGGCAGCGCCAGCGTGGTGTGGACCAGCGCCAGCCCAATGGCGGTGTCGTCGAGGCCGGTGCGGATGAACATCACCGCCAGCGGCAATGCCAGCAGCGGCAACGGGAAGGCGCGCGTCATCAGCACCAGGAAACGGAAGGTCTCCTTGCCGGGAAAGTCGAAGCGCGACAGCGCGTAGCCGGCCGGAGCGCCGAAGCCGATGGACAGGATCATCGTCAGGGTGGCGACGAGGACCGAGTTCCACAACGCCCTGGCGACACCGGCGAAATTGATGAAGAAGGACAGGCTGCCGGGATCAAAGGACGGAAAGAAACGCTTGGGGAAGGCCGTGACCTCATCCGGCGACGACAGCGCGTTGACGATCAAGAGGTAGATCGGCAGCAGCACCCAGACGCAAAGCAGGATGGCGGTGGCGATCAGCAGCCAGTCGCCGGCCTTACGTGCGTCGGCGGTGACGGCAGCCGGCACTTCAGTGACTACGCTCATATGCGCGCCTCCTTGGGTACACGCAGCACCCTGAGGAAGAACAGCGTGAAGCCTATCGAGATGGCGAGGATGAGCAGCGCCGAAGCGGCGGCGACATTGCGGTCCTGCAGCGTGAATTGCCAATTGTAGGTCTCGCCCATCAGCACCGGCAGGTTCGTGCCGCCAAGCGCTGCGACGACGGCAAAGACCTCGAAGGCAAGAATCACCCGCAGGATGATCGCCGTCTGCAGGCTGGGGCGCAGCAATGGCAGCGTGATGCGCACAAAGCGCTGCCATGGGCTGGCCCCAAACACCTCCGCCGCCTCGTAATATTCCTTGGGGATCAGGCCCATGCCGGCGACCAGGATGACCATCATGATCGCGGTGGCACGCCAGATCTCGGCCAGCGCTACGGCGATGAAGATGGTCAGTTTGCTCTGATAGCCGAGAAACATGATCGGCTTGTCGACGACGCCAAGGTTGGAGAGCAGCGTGTTGAGGAAGCCGGACTGGTCGAAGATAGCGAGCCAGATCAGGCCCGCGGCGAGGTCGGAAATGCCGAGCGGAATGGCGAACACATAGAGCGCCGCGCTTCGTCCGGTCTCCAGCCGCGCCACCACGCTTGCCATCAGCAACGCCATGGCGAGCTGGATCGGCACGACGATCGCCGCGAGCAGCAGCGTGTTGCGGACCGTGACGGGGAATTTCCAGCTGTCGGCCATGGTGCGAAAATTGTCGAGGGTGAAGGCGCCGTCCCGGGTCACCGCCTCGAAAGCGACCAGCGCGAAGGGGTAAAGGAAGAAGATGCAGAGGAACAAGGTCGCCGGCATCAGCAGCAGATAGGGCAGAGCCTTGCCGTGCATGGTGGTGTCCTTTGCGATGCTGCGGCCATG
Source organism: Mesorhizobium sp. M0047 (assembly GCF_040323315.1). Lineage (NCBI taxonomy): Bacteria > Pseudomonadati > Pseudomonadota > Alphaproteobacteria > Hyphomicrobiales > Phyllobacteriaceae > Mesorhizobium > Mesorhizobium sp. M0047. The sequence continues at coordinate 137,826 of NZ_JAMYUW010000004.1, forward strand.
TGGGTGCGGGTCTGGGCGCCCGGAGTGCAACAAACTCCGGGCGCCCCCTCGGGAGGATTTAGTCGACGGGGCAAGCGCCGGTGGATGGCTTGTCAGGTGCCCAGCACGGCGCCTTGGCCTGGTCGATCAGGCCCTTGAGCACCGTGGCCTCTTCGCCAAGCACGCCATGCACGTCCTCGCCGCCGAGCACGATGCGCTCGAAGCTGTCGGTGTAGACCTGGTTGAACTTGCCATCGAGATCGCCGAGCCCCATCGGCAGCAGTGCCGGCAGGGCATCGGGAGCCCCGGTCATGGTGGTGATCGCCGGACCGAAGGCCTTGACCGAAGCCGGCATGTCGTCAGGCAGCTTGACGTCGACGACCGGGAAGAAATTCGTGGCTTTCAGCGTCGCGATCTGGGTTTCCGGCTTCAGCATGTAGGCGACCAGCGCCTTGGCCTTGTCGATGTCGGGCGAGGTCTTCGGGATGGCGACACCGGCCACGACAGGCATGAATCCGCGACCGGCGGGGCCGGCCGGCGCCGGAAAGGCAACAAACTCATCCGGCTTCTTGTTGAAGGCGTCGGCAAGCCGCGCGACATGGTCGAACGCCACCCAGACATCGCCGGTCAAAAGCGGCTCCTGCATGAAGGCATAGTTGGTCGAGTTCGGGTTGGTGTATTGCCACAATTCCTTGAACTTGTTCCAGGCGATCTCGGCTTCCGGTGAACGGAACTTGGTCACCATCGAGCCGGTGTAGGACGGGTAGAGGAACCCCTCGAAGAAGCGGTGCTTGAGCCCTTTTGGACCGGCGGGAAAGCCGAATTTCGGCGAGCCGGTTTTCTCGGCAATGTTCTTCGACCATTCGATCAGCTGGTCATAGGTGATGGTGTTGAGATCGACGCCTTGCGGCAGATATTGCAAGGCCTGCTTGTTGGCCGCCATCAAATAGGTGGCCTGCATCCATGGCAGGTATTTCTGCTCGCCGGTGCCGAGCATGCCAAGCTTCTTGTAAGCTTCGTTGAGCTTGACGCCGCCGACATCGACGCCGGACAGATCGACAAAGTTCGCGCCGACATTGGAGAAATCACCATGCAGGCCACCCAGCACGCCGATAGTGCCGGTGCCGGCCTGCAGTTCGGCCTGCAAGCGGGTGAGCCAGGGGCCGGTCTCGGCGACCTGATAGTCGACCGCACCGTCAAAACCCTTCAGCACCTCGTCGCGCATCTTTTGGGTTTCCTCGACGGGGCGCGCCTGCGTCGACCAGAACAGCACCTGCTGGGCCTGCGCGCCGCCTGAGGCGATCGATAACGCCAGCGCGGCGCCGAGCAGTGTCTTCAATGCTTTCATCACGGTCTTCCTCCCTGGATATGCGCCGTCACGGCGGCGTCAGCTTCTCATCTGCGGTGCGGGTCCATGGCTTGCGCGCGCAACCAGCGTCGGCCGGATCAGCCGCGTCAACGGTGCGGCGGGCTTGTCGGCGATGATGGTGAGCAGCATGTCGGCGATCTCGCGCGCGCATTGACGGATCGAGGCATCGAATGTGGTCAGGCCCGGCGGCGCGTAGGCCGAAGCAGCGATGTTGTCGAAACCGATGACGGAGAGGTCGCGCGGCACGCTGAGGCCTGCGCGGGCGGCCTCCTCCATCACGGTCAAAGCCAGTTCGTCGAACAGAGCGACAATGGCCGTCGGCCTGTCAGGCCGCTGCAGAATGCGGTTGACGGCATCGACACGGGCCTCACGGTCAAAGCGCGGCGCCGTCACCACGTCGAGCCGCACCGACGGATCGCCCCTACGGGCCATGGCCGCGGCAAAGCCGTCTTGTCTGAGATGCCGGAACGTCATCGGCTCGGATATCGTCACCAGGCCGAAATGGCGGTGGCCGAGATCGTAAAGCATGTCGAAGGCTTCGCCGAAGGCATGAGCACCGTCAGTATCGAGCCAGTTGTAGCCGAAGTCGCTGTCGAGCAAACGGCCATGGGCAACGAACGGAAATCCGCGGTCGCGCAGATAGGCGAGCCGCTCGTCGACCGCGGCGATACGCGTGACGACGACGCCGTCGGCGCGTCCGGATTCGACCACATGGCGCAGCACCGACAATTCCGAATGGCCGAAGGCGGCCGTGGCCAGGATCAGGTCGGCGCCGTGCGATACCAGCCCTTCGCCGAGCCCGGTGACGAATTCGCCAAGGAAGGAATCGACAAGGTTCGGTCCGCGGATCGGCAACACGAGGCCGACGAAGCCACTGCGGCCGGAGACAAGCGTGCGCGCCGCGGTGTTGGGCACGTAGCCCGCCTGACGTGCCGCGTGCGCGACACGTTCACGCGTCTTCAGCGCGATCTGTTCATGGCCGGCAAGCGCCCGCGACACCGTCGTGATCGACAGGTCGAGGCCTGCGGCAAGCTCCTTGAGCGTGATGACGCGGGTCGTCATCCTTCTCCCTCGAACAAGTTTGAAACGTTTGTAATTGCCTTTCGCAAAAATGCAAACGTTTTAAATTTCTATCCAAAGCGGACTGACAAGCGATCCGATCATCGGTGTGGTGGGTTTGGGCGTGCCCAGAAGATTGCGGGAACACCCGTCAATCGTCATCCTGGGGCGGAGCTAGGAGCGAAGCGACGCGGCGCAGACCCCAGGATCCTGTGTGTTGTTGCCATGCCGCGACTTCCAGGCGCTGCCGCGGTGCAGAACTCTGCTCCGCTGCACTCTACGATTAAGGTCGCGGCATGGATCCCAGGGTCTCCGCGACGCCGCTTCGCGGCTGCTCCGCCCAGGGATGACGACATTGGAGGCTAGCGCTCCGCATCCGGGTCGGCCAGATCTACTGAAGCGTCCGCGCGCTCTGGCCGAGGTGATCCCGGGCTATGCCGGCATCGCCATCTTCTGCTCCAGACGCACGGTCGAGTCCCGTCGCCACCACCGAGACCCTGAAGCGGCCTTCCATGCTCTTGTCGAAGATCGCGCCGACGATGATGTCGGCATCCTCGTAGACCTCTTCACGGATGCGGGTGGCAGCCTCGTCGACCTCGAACAGCGTCATGTCCCTGCCGCCCGATATCGAGACCAGCACGCCCTTGGCGCCCTTCATCGACACTTCGTCGAGCAGGGGGTTGGCGATCGCGGCTTCCGCCGCCTTCATCGCCCGGCCCTCACCGGACGCCTCGCCGGTGCCCATCATGGCGCGGCCCATGTCGCGCATCACCGATTTGACATCGGCGAAGTCGAGATTGATCAGGCCTTCCTTGACGATGAGATCGGTGATGCAGCTGACGCCGGCATAGAGCACCCGGTCGGCGATGACGAATGCATCGGCGAAGGTGGTCTTGGCATCGGCGATCCTGAACAGGTTCTGGTTCGGGATGACGATCACCGTGTCGGCGCTCTCGCGCAGCCGCTCGATGCCCTCTTCGGCCATCTGCATACGGCGCCGGCCTTCGAAGGTGAACGGCTTGGTGACGACACCCACCGTCAGGATACCGGCCTTGCGCGCCGCCTGGGCGATGATGGGTGCAGCGCCGGTTCCGGTGCCGCCGCCCATTCCGGCGGTGACGAAACACATATGCGTGCCGGCCAGATGATCCATGATCTCGTCGAGCGATTCCTCGGCCGCGGCACGGCCGATCTCTGGAAGCGAGCCAGCGCCCAATCCCTCGGTGACGTGAGCGCCAAGCTGGATCAGCCGCGTCGCCTTCGACATGGTCAACGCCTGGGCGTCGGTGTTGGCGGCGATGAATTCCGTACCCTGAAGCTGCTCCGCGATCATGTTGTTGACGGCATTGCCGCCGCCGCCGCCAATGCCGATAACGGTGATCTTGGGTCTCATCTCGGAGATTTCGGGCTTCTTGAACTCGGCCATGCCTGTTTCTCCTTCGCCAATTGCGCGCGCTTCACGACCCACCGGCAGACTGCCTTGGGAACATTGCAATCGAGCGGCGTGACGCGAATCAGTCCGTTCGGATGGGTACCCCAAAAAGCCAGAGAGCGGCCAGAGGTGCAAGTGCGTGTTAGGTCAAGATTTGTGATGAACGTTTTGGACAGGGGGATCGCGGAGGTGAGTGTCCGACGCGGATATGCCAGACTGAATCCGATGCGGTTGCGATAGCCGCCGGAAGAACCGCACCGTCTCTGGAAAGGCTTGTTTGCTGCAACGGCCGGCAGGTGACGAGCTGGCTTGCTGCCCGACGATCGAAGCGTCTATCATGCGTCGATAGATCGCTGACTTGGCGTTCTCGCCGCGATCGGCCAGGCAGGATTATGCGCGGCTGTTGTCGCCAGGGTAGATTTCAGAACGAATGAAGCAGCGCCCCCGCCAATGGCCGACAAGACACAATTCGGGTTGACCGCCGTCGACACCGTTCCCCTGCATGAGAAAGTCTATCTGGAACTCGTGCGGGCGCTGATGTCCGGCCAGTTCGCGCCGGGCCAGAAGCTGACCTCGCGCAAGCTCGCCAAGGAGCTCGGCACCAGCGACATGCCGGTGCGCAGCGCCTTCATGCGGCTTCAGGCACTGCGCGCGCTCAGTCCACTGCCGAGCGGCAGCGTGGAAGTGCCGGTCATTTCGGCCGAGCGGTTTTCGCAGTTGACCGCCGTGCGCACGATCCTCGAAGGCTCGGCGACAGAGCTTGCGACAGAATGCATCAACGGCAACAATCTGCGGACGATCCGACGCCACTGCACCGACCTGACCCTGGCGGCCCGCAAGGGCGATATCGACGACTACCTGCGCAAGAACCACGAGTTCAAATTCTCGATCTATCGCCATTGCGCCAACGAGCAGATGATCTTCCTGATCGAGACCGTGTGGATGCAGGTCGGCCCGTTTCTCAGGAACCTTGCCATGGGGTTCGAGGATAACCTCGCCTCGATTCTCGCCATCGACTATCACGAGGAAGTCGTCGCGGCGATCGAAGCCCAGGATGGGGAGCGAGCGCGCATGGCCATCGTGCGTGATATCGATGAAGGCGCCGCGCACATCCTCCAGCAGGCCAGATTTCCGGACGCTAGAGGTTAGAATGGATCACCCGAAAGGCGCCGCCTATCGTTCCTTTCAGCGGACTGTCGCAAAACCTTCGCGATTGGCTGAAGCCTCCCCAACGTCGTCATCCCTGGGCGAAGCAGGAGCGAAGCTCCGTCGCGGAGACCCTGGGATGCATGCCGCGACCTTGGTCGAAGAATGCAACGGAGCAGAATTCTGCAACGCAGCAACGCTCGGACATCGCGGCATGGATCCCTTGGGCTGCGAAGCAGCTCCAGGGGTCTGCGCCGCGTCGCTACGCTCCTTGCTTCGCCCGTGGATGACGAAGTGACCGATGTTTCCGCCAATCGCCAAGGCATGCGGTTCGTCACCGTCAAGACTTTCTCGCCGAAGAAGCAGGCATCGGCCCAAGAGCTGGGGGCCGACATCACAGCCTGGATGCCCCTTGGCTTTCCGGCTTCTTGCCCCTATGTTGCGATCGCAGATCGCGCAATTGGTTTTTGAAATGCCTCCCGACATCCCAGCTAGTGAATTGAAAAAATAAGGAAAAGCCCTTGGCGACAGCCAGGTCCGTTTTTCGAAAACTCACAAGCTATCTTTACCGGGGACAATGCAGCCGATCAGGCTTGCGGGACCTTCAAAACCAGAGGTTAGAAATTGAGCGATGCAATTGCGGACGTTTTGAACTGGCTTGAAAGCAGAACCGACATCCAGAGCCTAAGGGCCGCGGTGTGCGATCTCAACGGCATCATGCGCGGCAAGCGCATTCCTGTCGAGCAGGCAAGGAAGGCGCTGGAAGGCAAGCTGCGCATGCCCTATTCGCTAATCGGGCTCGATGTCTGGGGCGAGGACATCGAAGGCAACAGCCTGGTGTTCTCGACCGGCGATGCCGACGGACTGTGCCAATGGACGGGCCGCGGCATTCTCCCGGTCGCCTGGACGGCGCATCCGACGGCACTCGTTCCGCTCTGGCTTGCAGACGAAAGCGGCGCGCCCTATCTCGGCGACCCGCGACGGGCGCTGGCCCGCATCCTCGATCGCTACAAGGCCTTGGGCCTGACCCCGGTCGCGGCAACGGAACTCGAATTTTACCTCGTCGATCCGCAGTCGCAACGGCCGGTCGGACCTGTTTCGCCGGTGACCGGGCGCCGTCTCGATTCCGACGCGGCGCTGTCGATCGATGAGATCGACGACTTTGAATCCTTTATCCATGACGTCTATGAGGCCTGCCGGACGCAAGGCATTCCTGTCGACACGGCGATCGCCGAAAACGGTGTCGGTCAATTCGAGATCAATCTGAACCATGTCGCGGACGCCTTGCGGGCTGCCGACGATGCGGTGCTTTTCAAGCGCACGGTGAAGGGCATTGCCCGCAAGCACGGCTTTGCCGCCTGCTTCATGGCCAAGCCTTATGGCGACCGGGCCGGCAATGGCTTTCACGTCCATTTCAGCCTGGTCGATGCCGAAGGGCGTAACGTCTTCGACGACGGCACCGATCAGGGCTCGGAGATCATGCGTCATGCGGTCGGTGGCCTGCTTGCGGCAATGGCCGAGAGCACATTGGTGTTCGCACCGCACTTCAATTCGTACCGCAGGCTGCGCCCGCGATCCTATGCGCCAACCGCGGTCGCCTGGGGTTATGAGAACCGCATGGTGGCGATCCGCATTCCCGGCGGACCTAGCGGTGCGCGCCGTATCGAGCATCGGGTTTCGGGAGCGGACGCCAATCCCTACCTGGTGCTTGCCGCCATACTGGGCGCCGCACTGATAGGCATTGAAAGACAGTTGTCGCCTGGCGATCCGACCGGCAGTGACGGCCAGGGACTTCCGCCGGCAAAGCTGCCGCCGGACTGGGCGTCCGCGATCGCCGCCTTTGAAACCGGGACACATGTGGCGGAGATCTTTCCGGCGATCCTGCGCGACTCCTTCGTTGCCTGCAAACGGCAGGAGCTGAACACGTTCGCGCTCAATGTCAGCGATTTCGAGATCGAGACCTATCTCGAAAGCGTTTAGGTCCAAGGGCTTGCACGACACGGTCGCCCTGGGCGAGCCGCTGGATTGTCAGAAAGTCTCGACCCAGGGCCGCAGCTCGAGCTCTGAGCTCCAGGCGCTGCGATGCTGGCGATGGGTCGCGAGATAGGCCTCGGCGACGGCGTCCGGCGACAGGCGGCGGTCCGGCCGGTCCGGGTCACCGGGCTGACCGGGCGGCTCGATCGCCCCGTCGATGATGAAGTGGGCGACGTGGATGTTCCTCGGGGCGAGTTCGCGGGCCATGGACTGCGCCAGGCCGCGCAGGCCGAACTTCGGCATGGCAAAGCCGGCCGAGCCGGAAAATCCCTTCACGCTGGCGGTGGCGCCGGTGAACAGGATCGATCCGGAACCCCGGACCAGCAGACGCCGCGCCGCCTGCTGGCCGACCAGGAAGCCGCCATAGGCGCCGACCAGCAATGCCTGTTTCACCGCTTCGGCATCGAGCTCGGCGATCGGGCCGCGCGTGCGCGCGCTGGCATTGAACACCACAAGCGCCAGCGGGCCGGCCTTGTCGGCGGCATCGAACAGCTTGGCGACGGACGCAGCGTCGGCGACATCCGTCTCGACGGCCAGCGCACCGGTCTCGTCGACCAGAGCGCCCAGCTTCTCAACGTTGCGGGCGGCCAGAACCACGCGAAAGCCTTCCCGGGTGAGAAGGCGCGCAAGCGAGGCGCTCAGACCAGCGCCAGCACCTGCAATGACGGCCACATCGGATGTCATGATTTTTCTCTCCTTACGGATTTCGGCGGAAACGTTTCGCCTGATCAGCCAGGGTCGCGCCTTCCCGGTCGTCAGGCAAGAGATGGCATTGTTGCAGGTGTTGTGCCAGACGGTCGCAGGCCCGGCGTAGCACGGTCCTGTGTCGCCTGTGGCGCTACGAAGGCCGTTCCGCCTTCAGCACTGAAACCGCCGCTTCGCTGTTGTGGACATAATCGTTGGCGTCCGGCTGCTTCTGCACCAGCAGGATGAACAGCAAGTCGGTCAGCGCCAGCTGCGCATCGCGCGCGGTGATCGAGGACGAGCGCGCCCGCTCCTCGTCGGCGATGGTGTAGAGGCAGATGTCTGCGACGCGGCTCAGCGGATTGTCGTGCAGGCCGGTGACCGCGATCACGGTCGTGCCGCGCTTGTACGCAAGCTCGGCGATGCGCAAGGTTTCGATGCTGGCGCCGGAATAGGAGAGTGCGAACAGCACGTCGCCGGGCCCGAGCGTCGAGACATTGGCCATCTGGATATGGCTGTCGCTGTCATGCAGGACATTGCGCCCAAGCTTCATCAGCTTGTAGGAGAAATCGCGCGCCACCAGCGAGGAAGCGCCGACGCCGACCAGATGGATGCGGCGCGCGCCATCCAGCAATTCCAGCGTCCTGGAGATGATGCGCTCGGTGTTGGCGGCGACCGTGCGCTGCATCGACAGGAGCTTGCTGCCGATCAGCTTCTTCAAAATGACCTGGTAGTTGTCGCCGACCTCGATCGACCCGTGGATCATGCCCGCCGGCACCTGCCATTCCTGCGCCTTGGCCTCGCTGACGGCGAGCTTGAGCTCCTGATAGCTGGCATAGCCGAGCTTCTGGCTGAACTTGACGACGCTCGACTGGCTGCGTCCGATCTCGGCGGCAAGAGCCGCCGTCGACAGGCGCAGCATCTGGTCGGGATTGTCGACGATGTACTGGCCGATCTCACGATCGCCAGGCGCCATGCCGTCGAGCTTCGCATTGATCCTGTTCAGAACTGACACGGATTCCCTCGCGCTTTCAAAAGGAATAAAATATTCCAATTCCGATTGACAGCCAAGAACGTAGAATTAATTCTCGACTGGATCGAGCCAAGATCCGGAATTCGGAGCAACATCTCCAGAGCGAGCTGCCCCGTGTGTGGCCGGCTTTCGCACGAAGGTTTCAGACCATGGACAGATTGCGGATCGTCGGCGGACAAAGACTGGAAGGCGCGGTCACCATATCCGGCGCCAAGAACGCGGCTTTGCCGCAGATAGCGGCCGCGCTGCTCAACCCCTACCCGCTCGAACTGACCAATCTGCCTGATGTGACCGATGTCGAAAACATGCTCGGCGTGGTGCGGCTTCATGGCGCCCAAGTGACGCGGTCGGCGCATGCCGCGACGATCGACACCAGTGCCGCCGTATCAAAGGAAACGTCCTACGACACGGTGCGAAAAATGCGGGCGACAGTGCTGGTGCTGGCGCCGCTGCTGGCCCGTTTCGGTCATGCCCGGGTTTCGCTGCCGGGCGGCTGCGCGATCGGTGCGCGGCCGGTCGACATGCATGTCTCAGCACTCGCCGCGCTGGGCGCCAGGATTGCCATCGAGAACGGTTCGATCGTCGCATCGGCGCCGAACGGGCTGACCGGCACGCGCATCGTCTTGAGCTCACCGTCGGTCGGCGCGACGGAAACCGCCATGATGGCGGCGACCACGGCCAAGGGCGAAACCGAAATCCTCAACGCGGCTCGCGAACCCGAAGTGGCTGATCTCGCCGCTTGCCTCAACGCCATGGGCGCGCGTATCGAGGGTGCCGGCACGCACCGCATCCTGATTGCCGGCGGCACGAGTTGGCATGCGGCCAGGCACGACATCATCCCGGACCGGATCGAGGCCGGCACCTATGCGATTGCCGCTGCGATCACCGGCGGCCAGCTGGAGCTGACCCACGCCCGGCTCGAGCACATGGCCTCGGTGGTGCAATTGCTGGAGGCCACCGGCGTCAGCGTCTGGCCCGGCGACCGCGGGCTTATCGTCTCGCGCGATAGGCCGCTCAAGGCTGTCGATCTCACCACGGAACCCTATCCGGGGTTTCCGACCGACCTTCAGGCGCAGTTCATGGCGCTGATGTGCTGCAGTGACGGCGCATCGCTGCTGCGTGAAACCATCTTCGAGAATCGCTTCATGCATGTTCCCGAATTGATGCGGCTCGGCGCCAACATCAAACTGCAGGGCACGACGGCGCTGGTGCGCGGCGGGGCGACACTGTACGGCGCGCAGGTGATGGCCACCGATCTGCGCGCTTCGGTGTCGCTGGTGCTGGCGGCTCTGGTCGCCGAGGGCGAAACCATCATCAACCGGGTCTACCACCTCGACCGCGGCTATGAGCAACTGGACCACAAGCTGCGCCTGTGCGGCGCCGACATCGAGCGGCTGAGCGCATGAGCCCGGGGCGCTACTTTCTCGGCGTCGACGGAGGCGGCACCGGCTGTCGCGCCCGCATCGAGGACTCGGATGGAACTGTGCTGGGACAAGGACTGTCGGGCCCGGCGACGACGCGGCTCGGCATCGACGCCGCCTGGGCGTCGGTCGCGAAAGCGTTTGGCACGGCGGTCGAAGAAGCGGGCTTCGGGGCTGCGGAGATCGCCCGGACCCACGCCGGTATCGCCCTTGCCGGCATCGGCCGCAAAGGCGCGCTGGAAGCACTCAGGGCGATCGCGCATCCCTTCGCCAGCATCGATTTCGTCAGCGACGGAGTCGGCGCCTGCCTGGGCGCGCATTCGGGCCAGGACGGCGCCATCGTCATCGCCGGCACCGGTTCGATCGGCCTCGGCTTTGTCGACGGACGCGACCTGCGTGTCGGCGGCTACGGCTTTCCGATCTCCGACGAGGGCAGCGGCGCCGATCTCGGCCTGAAAGCCGTGCAGCTGGCGTTGCGCGCCCATGACGGCCGCCATGAGCGGACAGCACTTCTGGCAGAAGTGATGCAGCGTTTCGAAGACGATCCGATGGAAGCGGTCGCCTGGATGGATCGCGCAAGTCCGACGGACTATGCCGCCCTGGCGCCGATGGTGATGCGCCACGCCGATCAAGGCGATCCGGTCGGACGGCGCATCGTGCAAAGTGCGGCCGAGCAGATCGATACGCTGGTGCGGGTGCTGGTCGAAAAAGGCGCGCCGCGTGTGGCCTTGCTCGGCGGCCTCGCCAGCCCGCTCGAACCGTGGCTCTCCCCCGATGTCCGGCGCCGGTTGAAGCCTGCTGACGGCGATGCCGTGTCCGGCGCGATCATCCTTGCCAAGAGGTCCGTTCACCGACGGCAGCGTCTTGCCCCGAAGGAATAAAATATTCCAGATTTCTGTTGACGATACGAATATCCAATTCTAAAAAGTTAACAGAGAAAACACGGTAGCGAGGATAGGCTCTTGGCCCCTATATGCCGCTCCCGATCGGCGAGCCATGCTCATCCGGCTGTGCCGCGTGGCTCTTGAAAGCACTGGGATGACCGAGCAAAGGTTGATGTCTGAGCTGGACCGGCTGGTTTCCGAGGGCCGGAACCCAAGGACGATTGACATCGACTTGCTGCCGACCATCGACGTCCTGCGCAAGATCAATGACGAGGACAAGGCTGTCGCGGCGGCTGTCGAAAAGGTCCTGCCTGAAATCGCTGCCGCGGTGGATCGTATCGTGCTTGCCTTCCAGAGAGGCGCGCGGCTTGTCTATATGGGCGCCGGCACCAGCGGCCGGCTTGGCGTTCTCGATGCATCGGAGTGTCCGCCCACATTCGGCGTGCCCGAAGGCATGGTGGTCGGCCTGATTGCCGGCGGTCCCGACGCCCTGGTGCGGTCGACGGAAGGCGCCGAGGACGATCCGAAAATGGGCGCCAAGGCATTGCGGGAGATCACGCTCACAGCAGACGACGTGGTGGTCGGCATCGCGGTCAGCGGCCGCACGCCTTATGTCATCGGCGGATTGAACTATGCCCGGCAGGTGGGCGCAACGACGGTCGCCCTGTCCTGCAATCCGGCCTCGACCATCGCCGGCATCGCCGATATTGCCATCTCGCCGGTTGTCGGCCCCGAAGTGCTCACCGGCTCGACCCGGCTGAAGTCGGGAACCGCGCAGAAGCTGGTGCTCAACATGCTGACTACCGCTTCGATGATCCGCATCGGCAAGAGTTACCAGAACCTGATGGTTGACCTTAACCCGTCGAACAAGAAGCTTGTCGCGAGGGCGATCAGGATCGTCATGCAGACGACCGGCTGTACGGCGCGACAGGCAAAAAAGGCGCTCGGCCAGACCGGCAACGATGTGAAGCTGGCGATCCTGGTGACGATCACCGGCACGGGTGTCGAGGAGGCGCGCGCGGCTGTCGGCAAGGCCGGCGGGTTCCTGCGAAAGGCAATCAGCGACATGACGGCATGAGCCGCATAGACTGGGCCGATGGTCCAAAGCATGTGTGTCTTGGAAGCGGTCGGCAGAACTGCAAGGCATCGAGTCAAATCACAAAGGGAGACGAAAATGGCAAGGCACCTCACAAGAACACTGCTTTCAGGTATCACGCTGGCCGCGATGCTCGGCATTGCGACGGTTTCGAGCCACGCGGCAACGCTGCACATGGCCTGGTCACAGGACGCCACGGGACTTGATCCGCACAAGCAGACGGCCTTTTCGTCGCTGCGGCTGCTGGAACTGATCTATGAGCCGCTGGTGCGGGTCGACGCCAGCCTGCAGATCATCCCTGCCATCGCCACCTCCTGGGAGTTCTCCAAGGACGGCAAGGAGCTGACCTTCAAGCTCGACCCCAAGGCGAAATTCCAGGACGGCGCCGCCGTGACCTCGGCCGACGTCAAGGCATCGTTCGAACGCATCCTCGACGAGAAGACGGGGGCTGCGGCTCGTGCCAACTTCCTGTCGATCGCAAGCATCGATACGCCGGATGCAGCGACCGTGGTGTTTCATCTGTCGCAGCCCGATGCGCCCATCCTGACCGCGATGAGCGACGTCAACGCGGCCATCGTCCCGGCCGGCGAAATCAAGGCCGGCTCGATCGGCACCAAGGCTTTAGGCTCGGGACCCTTCAAGCTCGACAAATGGGACCCTAATGCCAAGGAAGTCTTGAGCGCCAACAAGGATTGGGCCGGGGGCGCAACCGGTGTCGACGGCATCGAAATCAGCGTGCTTCCCGATGAAGCGGCGATCCTGGCCGCCATGCGCACCAAGCAGATCGATTTCGCGCTGCTCAACGACCCGCTGGTCGCCACGCTGGTGCCGAAGGAATCCAGCCTGCAGCTGAACCGCGTGCCGGTGCTCGCCTATCACGTGCTGCAGCTCAATCCGTCGCGCAAGCCGATGACCGAGCTCAAGGTGCGCCAGGCCATCTCCTGCGCCATCGACCGCCAGGAAGTGCTGGACACCGCTTCGCTGGGCGAAGGCAAGGTCACCGGGCCGCTCACCATTCCGGCGCTCGCGACCGACCCGAGCCAGTTGTTCTGCTACAAGCGCGACGTCGAAAAGGCCAAGAAGCTGATGCAAGAGGCCGGCTATGCCGACGGCTTTTCGGCGACCGTAATCGGCGCCACCGGCGAACCGCCGACGGCAGCGGCGGAGGCCCAGGTCATCCAGTCGCAGCTCGCCGAAATCGGCGTCAAGCTCGACATCAAGATGATGGAGCTCAACGTCTATGTCGATGCCTGGCTGAAGGGCGACTTCGACATGGCGATCGCCTTGAACGGCGGCCGCGCCGATCCCTACACCATGTACAACCGCTACTGGACCAAGGCGGGCAATCTGCAGAAGGTGGCGAACTACATCGACGACACGCTCGACAGCCAGATGCAGCAGGGCCGCGCCGAAACCGATCCGGCAAAACGCAAGGCGATCTTCGCCGCGTTCGAGAAGCACCTCACTGAAATGTCGCCGTGGATCTGGCTCTACACATCCTACAGCTATACGGCCCAGCAGAAGAACATCGCCGGGTTCGTGCCGACGCCGACGGGTACGCTGTTCAGCCTGAGCAAGGTTACCATCCAGCAGTAGCCACCGCAGGCTGTAGAGATAGAGCATGATGCCTGGACAAACGATATCCGTTTGTCCGAGAAAACCGCTTCACACTTTTCGGCATCATGCTCTAGACGAGAGGACTTCTTCGCGTGAATTATCTGATGCGACGACTGGCGACGTTTCCTCTCGTCCTGCTTGGCGTATCCATCCTGGTCTTCGTGGCGATCCGGATGGTGCCTGGCGATTCGATCACGGCGATGCTGGGCACCGAAGCCGGGCTGCTGACGCCGGCGCAGCGTGACTCGCTCGCCGCCTATTTCGGCACCGACCAGCCCTGGTTCGTCCAGTACTGGCGTTGGATAGGCGGCATCCTGCATGGAAATCTCGGCATCTCGGTCACCTATGGCAGGCCGGTGCTCGACGTCATCCTCGAGCGCTTTCCACTGACGCTCGAACTGGCCGTTCTATCGATGGTCATCGCGCTCGCTGCCGGCATGCCGGCCGGGATCTATGCCGCCACGCACAACGAGAAGCTGTCCGATTTGGGAGTGCGCATCGTCGCCATGATCGGCCAGTCGACGCCGAGCTTCGTGCTAGGCCTGCTGATCATCTACACGCTGTCGGCCGGGTTCGGCGTGCTGCCGGCGATGGGCGAGTTCGCACCGCTCTGGCAGGATCCCTTGCGCAATCTCAGCCAATTGATCCTGCCCGCCATCACGCTCGGCTTCGCCTTCGCCGCGTCGGTCACCCGCATATCGCGCTCTGCCATGCTCGATGTGTTGAGCGACGACTATGTGCGGACCGCGCGCAGCAAGGGCGCCTCGGCGCGCAGCGTCATCTGGCGGCACGCTCTGCCCAACGCGCTCATCCCGGTCGTGACGCTGAGCGGCATCGAGTTCGGCTACCTCCTGGGCGGCGCCGTGATCGTCGAGCAGATCTACGCGCTGCCCGGCCTCGGTCGCATGGTGCTGGACGCGATCCAGCAGCGCGACTACGCGCTGGTGCAGGGCAGCGTGCTGTTCATCGCCTTGAACTTCATGATCGTCAATCTCCTGGTCGATCTCGCCTATGTCGGGCTCGATCCGCGCATCCGGCTTGGAGAGTCCTGATGCGCATCCTGCGCGCCATCTTCGGCCACGGCAGCGGCCGCATCGGCGGCGTCATCGTCGGCGCCTATATCACGGTCGCCATCCTCGCCATGCTGGGGCTGACGCCGCACAATCCCATCACGCAGTACCGCGTCGACCGACTGCATGCCCCCAACGGCGTCTACTGGATGGGTACCGACCTGTTCGGCCGCGATGTGGCCAGCCGGCTGATGGCAGGCATCGGCCAGTCCTTCACGGTTGCCTTCTTCTCGGTGGCCTTCGCCACTCTGGCCGGCACCGTGCTCGGGCTGGCCGCCGCCTGGCTCGGACGCCGCTGGGACGGAGCTGTCATGCGGATCATGGATGTGCTGCTGGCCTTCCCGGCGATCCTTTTGGCGCTGCTCATCGTCACCGTCGCCGGACCCGGTACTTGGACCAGCGTCGTTGCCATCGGCATCGTCTACACGCCGATCTTCACCCGCGTCGTGCGTGGCCCTGCGCTGTCGCTCAAGGCGCGTGAATTCGTCGATGCCGCACGCACCTTCGGCAGCAGTTCGAGCTACATCGTGACGCGCCATCTGCTGCTCAATCTGGTGGCGCCCTTGACCGTGCAGGTGACGCTGGCGCTGGCATGGTCGCTTTTGACCGAAGCCGGTTTGAGCTTTCTTGGCCTCGGCACACAGCCGCCGGCGGCCTCGCTCGGCCTGATGCTGAGCGACAGCCGCAATCTGATGGAGACCGCCCCCTGGCTGATGATCTTTCCGGGGCTGACGATCATGATCAGCATCCTCGGCTTCAACCTGCTGGGTGACGCCCTGCGCGATATCCTCGACCCGAAGATGCGGAGAGCGCCGGCATGATCCCGCTGCTGTCCATTCGCGACCTGCGCGTTGGCTTCGGCCGCAACCCGCAAGCCAACGAAGTGGTGCGCGGCATAGGCTTCGATCTGGCCGATGGCGAGACGCTGGCCATTGTCGGCGAAAGCGGCTCGGGCAAGTCCGTCACCGCGCTCTCGATCAATCGGCTGATCGATTTCAGCGGCGGCCGCATCACCGGCGGCGCCATGACGCTGAAACGCGCCGACGGCAGCCTTTTCGACCTGATGACCGCGACCGAACCGCAACTGACCGGCATTCGCGGCGCCGAGATCGGCATGATCTTCCAGGAGCCGATGACCTCGCTCAACCCGGTGCTGACCATCGGCTGGCAGATCGAGGAATCCTTTCGCCTGCACCGCGGCCTGACCGGCAGGCAAGCCACTGCAGCGGCCAAGAATGCGCTCGACCGCGTGCGCATTCCCGATGCCGCGCGGCGGCTGAAATACACGCCCAACCAGCTGTCGGGCGGCATGTTGCAGCGGGTGATGATCGCCATTGCCCTGGCCTGCAATCCGCGCCTGCTGATCGCCGACGAGCCGACGACGGCACTCGACGTGACGGTGCAGGCGCAGATCATGGCGCTGCTTGCCGAACTGAAGCGGGAAACCGGCATGTCGATGATCTTCATCACGCACGACATTGGCCTGGTCGCCGGCATCGCCGACAAGGTGATGGTGATGCAGAACGGCCAGGCCGTCGAGCAAGGCGAGTTGAACCAGATCCTCGACAATGCGCAGCATCCCTATACGCAGCATCTGCTGCAGGACGTGCCGCATTTCACCAATGGGAGCACAACGCGTTCGGACGGACGGCGCGACAAGGTCGCGAGCCACGAGCCGGCCTTGAAGGTCGACGGCCTCGTGGTGCGGTTTCCTCTCAAGAGCAGTTTCTTCAGCCGCGCCACTGGCGCCGTGCATGCCGTCGACGGCGTCGATTTCGACCTGATGCCAGGCGAAACTTTGGCCATCGTCGGCGAGAGCGGTTCAGGCAAATCGACCACCGCGCGTGCCGTCCTGGGGCTGGTGCGGTCGACGCGCGGCAGCTTCTCGGTCGGCGCGAGAAAAGCGTCTGCTCAACAAAGCGCCCTGCCCGTGCAGATGGTGTTCCAGAACCCCTACGCGTCGCTCAATCCGAGGCTCAGCATCGAGAGCATCCTGGCCGAACCGGTGATCGCAACCGGCGGTCGGGTGGACGCCAAGATCCGCACGAGAATGACGAGCCTGCTCGAACGCGTAGGCTTGCCCAAGAACAGCCTGGAGCGCTACCCCCATGAATTCTCCGGCGGCCAGCGGCAAAGGCTGTGCATCGCACGCGCACTGATGCTCAACCCTTCGGTCGTCGTTCTGGATGAAGCGGTGTCGGCGCTCGACGTCTCGGTGCAGGCCAAGGTGCTGGAGCTGCTGGTCGATTTGCAGCGCGAGTTCGGGCTAGCCTATCTGTTCATCTCGCACGACATGGCGGTCGTCGAGCGCATCGCGCACAGGATCGCCGTCATCTATGCCGGCCAGATCGTCGAGATCGGTGACGCGACCTCGGTGCTGTCGCAACCGAAGCATTCCTATACCAAAAAACTCATTGCCGCCGTTCCGACCATCGACCGACGGCACGAGCATTTCGAGATCGATACGCGCCAGGTTCCTTCGCTGGTCCGCCCGCAGGGGTTTGAACCGGCGCCGGCGAGATGGGAGCAGTTTGGCGGGGATCACATGGCGAGGGTGGAGGTATGATGGGTGGTGCGCAGACACTTCTAAACTCGGCGGGACAGCACCCCCCTCTGCCCTGCCGGGCATCTCCCCCGCAAGGGGGGAGATCTGATGTCGCCTCGGCTTTCGCCAATCTCCAAAATTGGAAGGTTGGCGGGACATCAACGCTGCCAATCTCCCCCCTTGCGGGGGAGATGTCCGGCAAGACAGAGGGGGGTGTGACGGATCACCGCCTCTCGGACGGAGGCTGGCATTGAGCAACCTCTTCCAACTCTTCGACCGCGCCTTCCAACCGCTAGCAACGGCAGTTTCCACCAAGCGCATTCCCGGCGGCGTGCTCGGCATCGTCGACAAAAACGGCCACCGCATCACCAGAGCAATCGGCTCGGCGCAACTCGTGCCGAAGCCCCGCCCCATGCGGGACAACACCTGGTTCGACCTGGCATCGCTAACTAAGGTTATCTTCACCACGCCACGCATCCTGGCGCTGGCCGAAGATGGCGCCATCGACCTCGATGCGCCGCTGGTCTCTGTCCTGCCGGACCTGCGCCAGTATGATGCCGAAGCCTGGGAGCGGAAGGTGACGTTCCGGCAGTGCCTCGGCCACCAGACGCCCTTTCCGGCGGTCGAGCCGATCTACACGTATGGGCGCGACCCCGAACTGCTGCGCGCCTTCATCCTGCAGCGCGAATGGCGGGCCCGCGACCCCGTCTATTCCGACATCAACTTCATCCTGCTCGGCTTTGTGCTGGAGCGGCTGTCGGGGAAAACGATCCGGAACATGGATCCCGGCCCCGGATTCGCCTGGTCCGCCGAACCGGATGCTGCCGCCGCGACCGAGGACTGCACCTGGCGCCATCGCGTGCTGTCCGGCGAGGTCCACGACGACAATTGCTCGGCGCTGCAAGGCGCGGGTCACGCCGGCCTGTTCGGAACAGCCGCTTCGGTGCTGGATTTCGCGCAAGGGCTGCTGACCGGCGCCTCCGAACGTTCGATCGCGCTGATGCGCACGCTCCTGTCGGCCACCCGCACCCATGGCTGGGAGCGCCCGTATGAAGGCTGGTCCGGCGGGACCTTGTGCAGTCCGGGCACTATCGGCCACACCGGCTTCACCGGCACGGGACTGTGGATCGACTTCGACGGAGGCAAGGCTTGGACCTTGCTCACCAACCGGATCCATCCGACACGTCATTTCGACAGTGGAATCGGTTCGCTTAGGCAGGCGGTCGGCGATCTCGTCAATGGAGCTCAATAATGGAACCAATCTGGGCCGTCGGCCTGATGACCGGCACCGTGCTGGACGGCAACATCGATGTCGCGCTGATCAAGACCGATGGCGAACGGATCGACGATTTCGGCACCTATCGGCTGATGCCCTATCCCCCGTCGATCCGCTCCCTGCTGGAGGAGACGCTGAAGGAGGCGCGGGCCTGGAACTTCACCGGGCCGGAGCCGGCGATCTTTCGCAAGGCGGAGGAAGCGCTGACGCGAGCCCAGTCGGCGGCGGTCAAGGAGTTGGTCGAAAGCTATGGCATGACGATGGCCGACATCGGCGTCGTCGGCTTTCACGGCCAGACGGTGCTGCATCGTGCGCCGCAGGCCGGACGGCTTGGCCAGACCCGGCAGCTCGGCGATGGCGAACTGATGCACGCCCTGTTGGGCACCAAGGTCGCCTACGATTTCCGTTCGGCCGACATGCGCGCCGGTGGGCAAGGCGCGCCTTTGGCCGCTGTCTATCACACGGCGCTGATGCGCAGCGCCGGCGCCAATGGCGAGGTGGCGGTGCTCAATCTGGGCGGCGTCGCCAACATCACCTGGTGGGACGGCGCCGACAATGTCGTTGCTTTCGATACCGGCCCCGCCAATGCGCCGCTCAACGATTTCATCAAATCGAAGGGTCTGGGCGAAATGGACCGCGACGGCGCGCTTGGCCGGGCGGGCAAGGTCGACGAGGCCCGGCTCGCCAAGCTATTGCAGCACCCCTATCTGAGCAAAGCCTATCCCAAATCGCTGGACCGATTCGACTTCGGTGCCGCGATGGCGGACGGTTTGAACGCCGAAGACGGTGCTGCCCTGCTCACCGCCTTCACTGCTGCTGCCGTCGGCAAGGCGCTCGACCTTTTGCCACGGCGGCCTAGAAAGCTGGTGGTCAGCGGCGGCGGGCGCCACAACCCGACGATGATGGCAATGCTCGCCAGCCGCGCCGGCGTCGAGGTGGTGCAGGCCGAAACTCTGGGCTGGAGCGGGGACGCGGTCGAGGCGGAGTGCTTCGCCTTCCTCGC
This sequence comes from Mesorhizobium sp. M0047, assembly GCF_040323315.1. Lineage (NCBI taxonomy): Bacteria > Pseudomonadati > Pseudomonadota > Alphaproteobacteria > Hyphomicrobiales > Phyllobacteriaceae > Mesorhizobium > Mesorhizobium sp. M0047. The sequence continues at coordinate 157,474 of NZ_JAMYUW010000004.1, forward strand.
GGTTCGCGTGCTGCGCGGCCTGCCGATCAGCTTCCCCAGCACGACCGGCGCACCGCAGCCGATGCGCGGCGGAAAACTGGCTGGTTGATCAAGCCGGCGATAGTTTCTTCTGGAGAAAAATACGGCTGCGGCCGACCGGGAAATCGGCCAGCGTGCCGAAGGGCTGATAACCCTGGCGCTGATAGACCTTGGCGGCGTTTGGATTGAAGGTATCGATCCAGGCATTGTTGCAGCCGCGCGCAACAGCTTCCTGTTCGGCCGCGTCCAACATAGTGCCGGCCACGTGCTGGCCGCGCAGCCTCTCATCGACCCACAGCCATTGCACGTAGAGCCAGCCCCAGGCGGTGTAGCCCGAAATGCCGGCAACGACCGCACCGGCCTCGTCGCGCACGAACACGGCCAGGGCCTTCCTTTCGGAAGCACCGACATCGCCATCGTTGAACGCCGTCAGACGCTCGCCGAGAAAGGTGAGTTCTTCCGGCAGGGGATTTGCCGTCGTCTCAAATGTCGTCTTCATATCGATCCCCGAACAGGGTGCGCGTCCTGATCGCCGCCATTGCGAAATTCGGACGCGGCGATGCCGTAGCGCTTGAGCTTGTCGTAGAAGGTCTTGCGCGGCACGCCGAGCGCATCGATGGCGCTGCGCACATCGCCGCCATGGTCGCGCAGCGCATCGCGGATGAGTTCTGCTTCGTAGAGGCCGACCCGTTCGGGCAGCGTCGCCTCTGGTTCCGGTACTCGGGTGGGTACCACCTTCATCTCGTCGTCCGGGCCGAGGCCGAGCGCGACGCGATCGGCAAAATGCGCGAGCTCGCGCACATTGCCCGGCCAGGCATGCGACTGGAGATGGTCGCTGACCGCGGCGTTCACCTTGGCGACGGGCCGGCCGAACCGCTCCGAGGCCTTGCCGAGGAAATGCCCGAACAGCATCGGGATGTCGCCGCGGCGCTCGCGCAGTGGCGGTATGCGCAACGTCACCACGTTGAGGCGAAAATACAGGTCCTCGCGAAAGTCGCCGCGCTGGTCCGGCCTGCCGAGATCGACCTTGGTCGCGGCGACGACCCTGAGGTCGACGCGGCGGGTCTCGTTCGAGCCAAGCGGTGTCACGCTGCGCGTTTCAAGCACGCGCAGCAGCTTGACCTGGAGGGCCGGCGGCATGGATTCGATCTCGTCGAGGAACAGCGTGCCGCCGCTGGAATGCTCGATGCGGCCGATGCGCCGCCGCTGCGCGCCGGTGAACGCGCCCGCTTCGTGACCGAACAGCTCGCTTTCTATGACGGTCTCAGGCAGCGCGCCGCAATTCAACGCCACGAAGGGTTTTGCCCGGCGCCGCCCCCATCTGTGCAGGAGGTCCGCGACCACTTCCTTGCCGGTTCCTGTCTCCCCTTCGACCAGCACGTCGACATCCATGTCGGCGATCTGGCGCAAGGTTTCGCGCAGCCTTCTGATAGCGGGCGCTTCGCCGATCAGCGGCAGACCGTCGGCAGCCTGCGCCGCTGCCTCGCGCAGCCGCCGGTTCTCCATCACCAGCCGCCGCTTCTCCGATGCCCGTTTCAGCGCCTCGACCAAGCGATCGCCAGCATAGGGCTTCGGGATGAAATCGTAGACGCCGTCCTTGAGTGCGGCCACCGCAAGATCGACATCGCCATGCCCGGTGACCAGGATCACAGGTATGTCCGGATCGATCGCCTTGATGCGGTCGAACAGCTGCAGGCCGTTCATGCCCGGCATGCGGATGTCGCTGACGACCACGCCCTCAAAATTCCCGTCGACGACATCAAGCGCGGCCCGGGCGGCGTCGAGCGCGACCACGGTGAAACCGGCAAGCTCGAGCAATTGCGTGGTGGCGTGAAGCAGGTCCGCATCGTCGTCGACGAGTGCCACCAGCCCTGATCGGTCCGTCATTCTATCCGCCTCAGGTCAATGGTGAAGGATGCGCCGCTGGCGCTGCCGGGGGCGCTGGTGCTGCCGGGATCGAGCCGCAGCGTGCCGCCGAGTTCCTGGGCGATCTCCTGCGAAATCACCAGCCCGAGGCCAAGCCCCTTCTCCTTGGTGGTCTGGAACGGCATGAACAGATTGCCGGCGGCCTCCGCCCCGAGGCCGGGGCCATTGTCGCGCACCGAAATCAGCACCCGATCGTCGCGCTCGGCGAGTTCGATCTCGATGCGGGGATCAGGCTGGTCCTTCATGGCGTCGAGCGCATTCTGCAACAGATTGACCAGGATCTGCTCCAGCCGGATGCGGCTCGCCATGACGACCGGCGACGCGTTGCCACGCGGCTTGACGATGGTCACGCCAGAATCGCGGATGCGGCCGGACAGCAGCGACAGCGCGCCGTCGATCGCTTCGCGCACCGGCAGCGGCGATGCGGCGACGCCTGGCCGGCGGGCGAAGGTGCGTAAGGTACTGGTGATTGCGCCGATACGTTCGGTCATCGAGACGATCGACGTCAGATTGCCGCTGGCCGGTTCGGTCTTGCCGCTGTCTAGAAAGCGGCCGGCGTTCTCTGCATAGGTGCGGATCGCGGCGACCGGCTGGTTGATTTCGTGCGCCACGCCCGCCGCGATCTGTCCAAGTATCGACAGCCGGTTGGCCTGGGCGAGGTCGTCACGCAGCCGGCGGACCTTGGCTTCGGCGTTCTCGCGCTCGGCGATTTCGCCGGCAAGGGCGGCGTTGGAGCGCGTCAGCTCGGCCGTCCGCATGCTGACCCGGCTCTCCAGTTCGACATTCATCCGCGCCAGCGCTTCCTGCCTCAGCCGGTGGGCGCGCCGGCGCCGGGTCAGCACAAAGGTTAGCAAGCCCATCAGCAGCAAGCCGAGCAGCGTGGTGAGGCGCGCCGTGTTGGCGGCGGCGGAGAGAGCAGCATCGGCGGGCGTCAGCAGCCAGAGACGCCAACCGGGGACAGCACCCGGCAGGTCCTGCACCACCTCGACGAACTGGCGCTGCTTGCCGGCACTGTCGATCGTCGCCAGGCCGTCACCAGCGCCGCGTCGGATCGGCAGGGGCTCGAAGCCGGCATCGGCCAGTTGGAGCTGCTCGTGGGCAGCGGCGGTGTCCTGCGCGGAGAGTGGTGCGAGGGCACGAAACCGCCAGTCGGGCTGACTGGTAGCCAGCACCACGCCACGTTCATCGGTGACGAAGACGAGAAAGCCGCTGGAGCGCCAATTGGCTTCGACGCTGTCTAGCTCGACCTTCAACACCGCCACGCCAAGCGGCTTGGCGCCATCGTCGACCCGGCTGGCCAGGTAAAGGCCTGGCTTGCCGCTGATCGTGCCGAGGCCATATTGGCTGGCGGCACCCTGCGCCATGGCCTCCTGAAAATAGTGCCGAAAATTGTAGTCAATGCCGACAAAGCTGGTCGGCTCGCCGGCATTGCTGGCTGATATGGCGATGCCTGCCGTGTCGATGACATAAATGGCGGACGCCGAGGCATCGCCGGCAATCGCCTTGAGCTTGTCGTCTAGGGCCTTTTCTTGCATTTTTCCGGCTCGGCGCAGAGCGCCGCGTACAGCGTCGTCACGTGCCAGCACCAAGGGAACCAGGCGCTGCTTTTCGATTTCGCCGGTCAGCGTCCCCGCCGCCAGCGGCAGGGCCGCAAGTGCTGTTTCGCGTAGATTGTCTGCCGCTTGGCCGGAGGCAATGCGCCCGGCAATTGCGATCGCGCCAACCAGGAAGGCAAGGGCGACGACCACGACAAGCCAGCGGCCATCGCGCAGCCGGGCCGCCACCTCGCGCAGCAATTGACGGCCGGCAAATCCAGGGGATTCGCTATCGGTGCCTGCTTGCGACGTCTGCCCTCTCCTATTCCCTTCCCGGCTTTGCAGCCAGTGTAATGCGAAAATCCGCCCAGGCAAACGCCGCCTGTGCGGAAATCCGCACAGGCATCGCCCGCATGACCTCGCACAAAGGCGGAAATGCCAGGATTCCGGCCTTTCCGCGAACTGGCACGACGCTTGCGAAAGTCCTTGCAGCGGCGTGCGACCGGAGCGCCGCGATGGGAGAAGTCACGCAGGGCGGTGCATTTCCGCCCTATCCGGCCAGGGAGAGTTCGATGCACATCGCAGATCATTCAGCCGCGGCTTCCGCGCAGCGCAAGCCTTTCTATGCCCAACTTTACGTGCAGGTGCTCGTCGCGATCACCGTCGGCATCCTGCTCGGCCATTTCTATCCGTCGGTCGGCGAAAGCATGAAGCCGCTCGGCGACGCCTTCATCAAGCTGGTCAAGATGATCATCGCCCCGGTCATCTTCCTGACCGTGACGACCGGAATTGCCGGCATGAGCGACCTGCAGAAGGTCGGGCGTGTCGCCGGCAAGGCGATGCTCTACTTCCTCACCTTCTCGACGCTGGCGCTGATCATCGGCCTTGTCGTGGCCAATGTCGTGCAGCCGGGCGCCGGCTTCAACATCGACCCGGCGACGCTCGATGCCTCGACTGTCAACACCTATGCCGCAAAGGCGCACGATCAGTCGGTCACCGGCTTCCTGATGAACATCATCCCGACGACGATCGTCGGTGCCTTCGCCGACGGCGACATCCTGCAGGTGCTGTTCTTCTCGGTGCTGTTCGGCATTGCGCTGGCGCTGGTCGGCGACAAGGGCACGCCCGTCCTCAATTTCCTGCAGGCGCTGACGACGCCGATCTTCAAGCTGGTCAGCGTGCTGATGAAGGCAGCCCCTATCGGCGCTTTTGGCGCCATGGCGTTCACCATCGGCAAATACGGCATCGGCGCGGTCATCAACCTCGCCATGCTGGTCGGCACTTTCTACGTGACGTCGTTCCTGTTCGTCTTTGTCGTGCTGGGTGCGGTCTGCCGCTACAACGGATTCTCCATCCTGTCCCTGATCCGCTACATCAAGGAAGAGTTGTTGCTGGTGCTGGGCACCTCGTCGTCGGAGGCAGCCCTGCCCTCGCTGATGGAGAAGATGGAGAAGGCCGGCGCCAAGCGCTCGGTGGTCGGACTGGTCATTCCGACCGGCTATTCCTTCAACCTCGACGGCACCAACATCTACATGACGCTGGCTGCGCTGTTCATCGCGCAGGCAACCAACATCCACCTGTCGATGGGCGACCAGATCCTGCTGCTGCTGGTTGCGATGCTCTCGTCCAAGGGTGCCGCCGGCATCACCGGGGCAGGCTTCATCACCCTCGCCGCCACGCTTTCGGTGGTTCCGGCGGTGCCGGTCGCCGGCATGGCGCTGATCCTTGGCGTCGACCGTTTCATGTCGGAGTGCCGGGCTCTAACCAACTTCGTCGGCAATGCCGTCGCCACGCTGGTGGTGGCGCGCTGGGAAGGCGAACTCGACGAGGCCAAGCTGGCGAGAGCCCTGGCGGGCACCGCGGATGACAGCCTGCCGGCGGATGTCGTTCCCGCCGAGTAATAGTCCGTCCGGTCTCACACCAACAACGGCCGGAGGCGTGCTGCCTCCGGCGGTTGTCGTTCAGGTCGCAACGTCAATTTTCCGCAGGCCCGACGGGCCGACGAAGGCGACTTGCGCACACCGCGCAGCTTGAGCTCAGCCATTGAAGTCCCTCTTCTGGTCCGGATAGGTGCTCGGGCCGACAGGCATGCGAGCCGCCAAGGTGACCACGTCATCGAACAGGACAAGGCTGGCGGCGCCGACGAGACCGGCGTGGCGGCCGAGTTGGGCCTGAACGACCGGCACGTCGCGATAGGCGCGCATGGCCCGCTGCCTGATGGTCGCCTCGATGGTCGGCAGCATCAGGTCGAGCCCATTGGCAATGCCGCCGCCGACGACCAGCACATCGGGCGAATAGAGATGCAAGAGGTTGGTGAAGCCGACGCCCAACCAGCGGGCTTCCTCGTCCAGCAAGGCCGAGGCAAGACTGTCCCGCAGCCGTGCCGCCTCGACGACATGGCGGCCGGTCACCTCCGCGTCCCCTGAGAGGCGCCGCAAAGTCGAGCCGTCGTCGGCAGCCGTGGCGGCGGTGGCGCGGCGGCCGAGTGCGGTTCCCGAAGCGATAGCCTCGAAACAGCCGACGACGCCGCACACGCAGCGTTCGCCTTCATTGGTGATGGTCATATGGCCGATCTCGGCGGCAAGGCCGCGGCGGCCATGCAGGATGCGCCCGTCGACGACGACACCGCCGCCAATGCCCGTGGAAACCGTGACGAAGACCAGCGAGCGAGCGCCATGACCGGCGCCGAAGCGCCATTCGCCGAGTGCAGCCGCGTTGGCGTCGTTTTCCAGCCGCACCGGCAGGCCAAGCCGCCGTTCGAGGATATCGGCAAGCGGCACGTCCAGCCAGCCGGCAAGTGTCGGCGGGCCGACGGCAATGCCGGCCAGTGGATCGAGCGGCCCCGGCGCGCCAACGCCGACACCGACGATGGCGAGCGTCGGCGCCTCGGCATGGACGGTTGCCGCCAGCGCCTCGATCTGGCCGATCACCACATCGGGACCAGCCTGCGCCTGCGTCGGCACCGCCGCGAATGCCAGGATATTGCCTTCGCGGTCGACCAGGGCGGCGCGAAGCTCCGTCCCACCGAGATCGATCGCAAGGGCGGCTTGTATCGTCATGCCGCTACCTTCAAGCCGTGGAGCCAGCCGATGCGACCGGCGAGGTCCTTGTCGCCAAAGGCGAGCGAACCGAGGACCACGGTTTCGGCGCCGGCGGCACGCAGCAATGGCACCGTCTCGTGGCGGATGCCGCCATCGGCCGCCAGAACCACGTCTGCCTCGCGGCCGGCCTGCTTGAGGATGGTGCGGGCGTCGCCCAGCCTGTCGCAGGCCTTGTCCGAGAGGCTATGCCCCTTGACGCCGATTGCCGTCCCGAGGAGCGTGACGAAGGCAACCTCGGAGACGAAAGGCGTCACCGTCTCGACCGGCGTCTCCAGCCTGAGCACGACGCCCGCTTCGGCGCCGAGTTCGCGAGCCAGCCGGACGGCGCGCAACCCCGCCTCGCCATTCTCGGCATGGACGCTGATCATGTCGGCGCCGGCCTCGATGAACTGGCGCGTCTGCGCCTCGACGATTGCTTCGTCGACCATCAGATGGACATGGATGGGCTTGGCCGTCAGCCTGGCGATGCGGGCGACGAGATCAGGAAAGAACAGGAAGGACGGGGCAAAATGCCCATCGGCCACATCGATGTGATGAAGGTCGACATAGGGCTCGATGCGTTTCAGGTCGCTCTCGAAATTGGCGAGGTCGGCTGACCACAGCGAGAATTCAGCGATCATGCGATCGCGTGGCAATGCGGCGATAGCGGCTGGGCCTGAGGCTGGTTTCGAAATCATGACTGGTCCTGGTTGTTGAAACGAGCATCGAGAAAGCCCGCGATAGCAGCGCGGATCTCGGCGAAATGGCGATCTTTGTCGGTGCCTTTCGGGGCCACCTCGGTGAAGACTGCATTGGGGATGACGTTGGCGAGGCCGCGGGCGGTCGCCAGTGGATGGACGAGATCGGCACCGCTGCCGATGACGAGCGTCGGGATTGCGAGGCCGGTGGCCGCCACCCGCGTGACGCCGGGCCCATCCGCAGCGATCGCCTGCATCACCTCGGCGAAGACAGCCGCATTCTCACGTCCGAAGAAGCCAAGCAACGAGGCGAGATTATCCGGTGCTTCCGTGCGAAGCCGGACTGCCGTCGCCGAGGCAGCGAAGGCATCGCGCGCTTCATCAAGCGAACCGTTGCGGATGAATTCCGCCACTTCCACGTAAGGGCGCATGTTTTGCGGCGCTGCTTCGAAAGCCCAGGCCGGGCGCAAAAGCACCAAACCCAGGACACGGTCCGGATACCGGACGGCAAGCTGCAAGGCGATGGCCGCGCCCATCGAAATGCCGCCGGCAACGAAGTGCTTGATGCCAGCCGCATCGGCGGCAGCCAGCACATCGTCGGCAAACATGTCGATCGAAAAGGGGCGACCGCTGCCGGCGCCGGAGCCGCCCTGCGCGCGGCATTCCACGGTCAGCCGGCGGTAGGAAGGACTGTCGGGAAAGTTCAGCGCCACCTGCGCGGCATCGCCGCCAAGGCCATGCTGGAAGACTACGGGAAGCCCGGCTTGCCGCGTGTCGAAAACACGAAGTGCCGCATCGTCGCGAAGCAGGATTGCCGGTGCTGCGCCCATCAGAGCAGTCCTCGCAGGAAGGCAGCGACACCGGGAGCTTCCTCGGCGGACAGGCCGTGGGTGACGAGCGATCCCTCGAAGCCGACTGCCTTGAGCCGCGCGACGAAGTCGGGGAAGTCGACGATGCCTTGCCCAGACGTGGCAAAGCGGCCGTCACCGTGGCGATCCTTGGCGTGCGCCATGGCGATGTGGCCGGCTGCCTCGTCGATCGCTGCGGCAACGATGGAGCGCGCCTCGTCGGGCGTCGCGTGTTCGAACAGGTTCGCCGGATCGAGCACGATCTTCAGGTGCTTCGATCCCATCTCGGCAATCAGCCTGATCGCGTCGTTCGCCGAGGTGACGATGTTGGCCTGTTCGGGCTCGATGCCGAGATCGACGCCGGCCTCTTCGGCCAGCGCCAACGCCTTCGACATCTCGGTGGCCATGTCGAACCAGGAGGCAGGCGTGGCATTGTCATGATGATACGCCCATTGATCGGCGGTGTTGCGCGAGCCGGTGCAGAGCGTGACCAGCGGGATGTCCAGGGCAGCAGCAGCCTCGATGACGACGGCCAAGCGCCTGAGACCATCGTCGCGGACGCCCTTGTCGGGATGCGCCATGTTGTAGGTGCCCGACAATGCTACGAGTGAAACATGGGTCGACCGCGCGGCGGCGCGGATCGCCGCAATGGCATCCGCCGGCACGACATCCGGCATCGAAGGCAGGCCGGCGCAGGCGAGGTTGAACTGCGTCGTCTCGTAGCCAGCCTGCTTAACCGCCGCGAGCACCGCGGCCGGCTCGGCACCGGGAAAGGTCTTGGCGAAAATGCCGAGACGCATCAAACCGCTCCCGAAACCGAGGCGAGCTCAACGCGTTCACCTGATGCTACCGAGCGTGCGATGGCAATCATGGCGCGGATCGACGCAACGCCGTCCTCGACATTGGCGCCGCGCATCGGCGTGCCTTCCAGCACGGTTTGGGCAAGACCTTCCAGCTGGCGGCGGAAGAAATGGCCGTCGGCGCCGAGCGGCTTGTGGGCCGTGGCGGTCTTCTCATGAAAGATCTCGACTTCGCTGGCGCGGAAATACCAGGGGTTGAATGTCCTGGCGATGACGGAGCCGTTCTCGCCATAAAGCTGAAAACCTTCGTGCCAGTCCATGCGTACGGCGACGGTGAGGTCGAGATGGCCGAGCGCGCCGCTGGCGAACTCGGTCTCCACGAACCAGCAATAGGCACCGAAGCGTTCGTTGAGGCGGGCGCGCACGGCGATGATATCGCCGCACAGGAAGCGCGCCGTGTCGACGAGATGCGAGCCATGCGCCAGCATGAAATACTGCCGCAGATCGGCCTTAGGATTGCCCGCCGGCTTCATCGCCAGCTTGCTGGTGACAGGCAGCGGCTGCACGGCATCGGTGTTGGTGTAGCGATGGGTGGAATCGCAATACCAGGCCTTTAGCGCCAGCACCTCGCCGATCTCGTCGCGGACGAAGTCGCGCGCTGCTTCCAGCGCCGGGTCGAACCGCTTCATGTGCCCGACCTGCAGCACCTTGCCCGAACGCCTAACCGCTTCGGCGAGCGCCTCGCCTTCCTCGACCGAAGTTCCGATCGGCTTTTCGCACAGAACATGCTTGCCGGCATCGAGCGCCTTGATCGACGTCGGCACGTGATAGGCGTCCGACGTGGCGACGATCACTGCTTCCAGTTCGGGATCGGCGAGCATCGCGTCATAGTCGCCATACATCTTCCGCGGTTCGTAGATGGCGCCCATGCGGGCAAGCAGGTCTGGGGCCGCGTCGCAGATGGCGTAGAGGTCGGCATTGCCGGCCTTCACGCAGGACTCCAGATGCGCGAACTGCGCGATGGGGCCGCAGCCGAGCACGCCGACCCTGAGGCGTCTGTCCTGTTTCTTGATCATCGTCTCGTTCTTCAGGCGCCGTAGGAGCGCATTGTCTGGCGGTTGGTCTTGACCGCGCCGGCGGGATCGGCGGCGGCCGTCTCGGATTCCTCCTCCAGCACCACCCAGCCGTTGAAGCGTGGCGCAGTGCCGGCGATCTCGATGACCGCAGGGGTGTCGCAGACGCCCTTGCCGAGCATGGCCCAGGTGCCGCTGGCATCTATGTCCTTCAAGTGGATGTAGCGGATGCGGTCGCGATAGGTGCGCAGCGTGTCGGACATGTCCTTGTGGCCGCGCAGGATATGGCCGGTATCCGGCACCCAGCCGACCAGATCGGGGTCGAGCAAGGCAAAGATCGTGTCGTAGTCGGCGCGGCCGAACAGCAGCGTGTTGTGGTGCGAGCTTGGATGCACCGCGACATCCACACCGGCCTTGCGGCCGATCTCGGCGGCCTTGTTGTAAACCTCCGCGGCGATGGCGAACTTGTCGTCGCGCGGCCCTTCGGACATCACGGTCGCCGAGCCCATCGAGACCAGCGCGCCGGGAAACGCAGCCGCGAAGTCTATCCAGCGTTTGGCGGTCTCAAGATCGGCGCTGATCTTCTCCTTCAGCGTGAAACCGCTGTTCGAGCCGAAGGCGAAGGAGACCAGCATCAGCCCGGACGCCTTCAGCGCAGCGGCGAACTCCGACGGCTTGCCGGCATAATGACCGATCATGGTGTCGGTGATTTCGATGCCGGCGTAGCCGCCATCGGTGATCGCCTTGAGCAGATCGTCGGGGCCGCCAGTCCAGCCCTTGCCAAGCATTTCCCAGGTGAAGGTCTGGCAGCCGACTTTGAGGTCTTTCACGTTCATCCTTTCATTCCTTGATACCGCCTATTCTTGATGCGCCCTGCGTCAGCCGCTCGATGAGGTGGCGCGGGAAGAGCAGCACGAGCACGATCGGCGTAAATCATCGATTGCGATAGGCGGGGGCCTGCTCCTTCGGTTCTCCCTGGGGTGGACATCCTACTTGACCGAGCCCGCGGTCATGCCGGCGAGGAAGTACCTCTGGGCAACGAGGTAGATGAGCAAGAGCGGTAGCGAGCCGAGCACGCTCATCGCCATCATCTGGTTCCATTCGAAGGCGTGCTGCCCCATCAACAGCTGGATGCCGATCGGGACGGTGCGCATGGACGTTGACTTCGTCAGCGTCAGCGCAAAGAGAAATTCGTTCCAGCACAACAGGAAGGTGTAGACCGCGGTCGCCACGATACCAGGCAAAGAAATCGGGACGATCACCCGCCAAAGCGCTGTCCAACTGGTGCCGCCATCGACAGCCACGGCTTCATCGAGATCGCGGGGCAAGGTGTTCAGATATCCCGTCATCAGCAGGATCGCGTACGGCAGTGTAAACACCAGGTAGGTCAGGATCAGTGCGACGTAGGTATCGAAGATACCGTATGAGACGACAAGCCCGAAGAAGGGGATCAAAAGTGTGATCGGCGGAATCGTCTGCGTGCTGATGATGAGTGTGTTCAGGCTGCCCTTGCCGCGGAAGTTGAAGCGGCTGAAGCCGTAGGCCGCCATCAAGGCGATCAGCACCGTCAGCACGGTCACCGCTCCCGCCACGAAATAGCTGTTGAAGAAGAAGCGCAGCTTTACCGGGTCGCCAAGGATGGCTGCATACGCTTCCAGCGTGAAGGCCTTTGGCAGGATTGTTGGTGGCAGGGCAAAGATCTCGGTATTCGATTTGAACGAACTGCTCAGCATCCAGTAGATCGGGAATGCCGCGAAAAAGAGCCCCGCAGCAAGCGCTACATGGAGCGCGACGGTGATCAGCCTGTCTTTCGGCGTATGCCTTTTCCTCATGGTGACTACCGAGCCTTTTGATAGCGAATATAGAACAGCGTCAGCCCGAGAGAGATCAACAAGATGACTACAGCGCTCGCCGAAGCCTGCGACAGGTTGTAGCTCGAAAACGCCAGCTTGTACGTGTAGGTGCTGAGGACCTCGGTCGAGTAGATCGGGCCACCGCCCGTCGTTATCCAGATTAACGGGAAGACCTGCATGGTCCAGATGAAGTCGAGTAGCGAGATGCTGATGATGATCGGCATCAGCATCGGAATGGTGATGAAGATCAGCTTCTGGTAGGCTTTTGCCCCGTCGATATCGGCGGCCTCGTAGAAATCCTTGGGAATGCCCTGCAAACCCGCGAGCAGGCTGACCATGAAGAGCGGATAGCCCGCCCAGATATTGGCGAAGGTGACGGCGTGCAGCGCGGTCTCAGGCGAGGAAAACCATTCGACCTTGGAACCGATGATGCCGATTTGCATGAGAATGCTATTCACGACACCGTTCGGCTCAAGCAGGAGGCGCCAGATCACGGCGATAATCACCGCGGTGAACAGCCAGGGCAGTATGTAGAGCACGCGCAGAATATTGCGCAGCATCGGATTGATGCGGTCGCTGTTCAGCATGAGCGCGAAGATCATGCCGATTGTCATGTGGAAGACGACGCTCATGCATGTGAAGTAGAGCGTGTGCCACAGCGAAGCCCAGAACACGGGGTCGTCGAAGATCGCCTGGTAGTGCTTCAGTCCGGCAAAGGATGGGTCACGACGCAGCACCGCGCTGTTCTGGAACGAGTAGGCAATCACCGTCACCATCGGCAGCAGCATCAGAAGCCCGATTATGAGCAGTGAGGGCGACAGATAGAGGTAGGGTGCGACCGCTCGTTTCAGCTTATGGTGGGAGCGCTTTTGCCGGGTCATGTGCCAACCTTGGGATACGCCTTCAAAAGAAGGTAAGCTTCGGAAACAGGTCCATCTCAAATTGCCGATCCGTTGTTGCCGGGTGGCCTGCCCGAAGTCAGGCCACCCGGTCGAAGATAGCAAACGGGAACAGGCCGATCAGAATTTCGCCATCCAGCCCTTCTGAGCGGTGGCTGCGGCTTGTTCCGGAGACTGCTCACCAGCGAGCATCTTTTGAGCCTGCACGTCGAACTGGGTCATCAGGTCTTCAGCCACCGGCAGGCCCGTGAACTCGTTGGCGAGATAACCGGTCTTGAAGATTTCAAAAGCCTTGCCGAAAGCCTTGTCCGAGGTCACGAAATCCGGCTTGGCGTTGACGTTACCCGGGAAGGCGTTCGCAAGCGACACGAGCTTGGCGTTCACCTTTTCACTCATCAGATATTGGACGAGTTTCCAGGCCTCTTCCTGATGTTTCGAGGCAGCAGAGATGCCGATGCCCCAGGAGGCATAGGGAAGGCCGCGCTTGCCGGTATAGTTTTCCACGACCGGGACCGGGATGAGGTCGAAGTTCAGCTTGGGATTGCGCTTGCGGATGAGGTTCACATGCGCGAGCGAGTCGATCATCATCCCGGCGCGGTCGTTGACGAATTCCTCGACCTTTTCCTGCTCGGTCTTGGTGGCGATGCCGGGCGAGATGGTGCCGGCGTCGTTGAGTGATTTGACGAAGGTGAGCATATCGACCACCGGTTTGCCCTCAAGGTCTGGCTTGCCGTTCGCCATCATCGACTGACCCGAAGCCCAAACCCACGACATCATGTCGTTCTGGACGCCGGATGGCGTTTGCAGCGACAGCGGCAGCACCCAGCCATACTGGTTCTTATCGGCGTGCGTCATCTTCTTGGCGGCTTCGAGAAACTCCGCACGGGTCGACGGCAGCTTGGTCACACCTGCCTGGGCGGCGAGGTCCAAATTCACGAAGACCGGATAGACGAAGGAAGCCACGGGAAACATCACCGCCTTGCCGTCCACCTTGATGATGTCCGCGACCTGGCTCTTGTCGAAACCGCTCGCATCCATCATCGGATTCATGTCGGCGAGTGCGTTCTGCGCATTCAGATTGTTCACCCAGGCACCGTCGAGCCCGACGACGTCGCTGAGCGTTCCGGTTGCAGCACCAACCGAGATCTGGTCTCGCGTGGTCGCGTAGGGGCCGCTGACCAGCGTCACATTGATTCCGGGGTTTGCGGCCTCGAAGTCATCCATGATTGCCCTGAGCGAGCCAGCCGGCAATTCTGGTTCCCACCATTGGGTGAATTCCAGCGTCGTATCCGCCATGGCGCCGGTTGCGCCAAGCAACCATGCGGCCGCGGCTATTTTCAGCATCGCGGGTCTTATACGAAACGTCATTTTCTCCTCCTTCTTTAGGATCGACCGCACAATGCGGCCGATCGTCTGGTTATTCAGAAGTCTCCTTATGCAGGCGCCTCCCCTCGCCCGCGGGTCTTGTCGCGGATATTCAGATCGCCAGGTGCGTCTCGGGATCGAAGAAATGGAGCTTGGCGTCATCCAGGGCCAACCTGATCTCCGAGCCGGAGCGGACTGTGCTGGCTGGTTCGAATTTCGCCACCGCATTCGACGCCAGGCCGAAATCTTGCACCGCGTCAGGGTCGCCGGAGTCCACCCGGACCGCGTCGATGTTGAGATGGACGATATGTTCGGATCCGAGTTCTTCGATCGAGGTCACCTTTGCCGGTATCGTCTGATACTTGCGGCCGGATTCGAGGCTGCTGTCATAGAGATCCTCCGGTCGTATCCCGAACACGACCTTGCGCCCCGCATACGACCTCAAGCCCGGCCTGCGCACGAAGGCTGCATCCTGCAGCCGGATGGCCAAGGCGCCGGACATCATTTCGTCGCCCGTCAGGGTCGCCTCGAAAAGGTTCATCGAAGGAGACCCGATGAAGCCGGCAACGAAGGCGTTCACCGGCGATTCATAGAGCCTCTTGGGTGTGTCGACCTGCTGCAGCACGCCGCCTTTCAACACCGCGACCCGGTCGCCCATCGTCATGGCTTCGGTTTGGTCGTGGGTCACATATATGGTCGTTACGCCGAGCTGCTTTTGCAGACTGGTGATTTCGGCGCGCATTTGAACGCGCAGTTTCGCGTCCAGATTGGAAAGGGGTTCGTCCATGAGAAAAGCTGCCGGCTCGCGCACCATGGCGCGGCCCATGGCAACCCTTTGACGCTGTCCGCCTGAAAGGTTCGCAGGTTTGCTGTCCAGCAGAGACGTCAGTTGAAGGGTCTTGGCGATCTCGTCCACGCGCTTTTTGCGCTCGGCCTTCGGCTTGCCTGCCAGCCGCATCGAAAAGCCGATGTTTTCGAACACCGTCATATGCGGGTAGAGGGCGTAGCTCTGGAAGACCATCGCGATGTCGCGGTCCTTGGGTGGCATGTCGACGACGTCGACTCCGCCGATCCGAAGGCTGCCGCTGGTGACGTCCTCCAATCCCGCGATCATCCGCAACGCGGTGGATTTGCCACAGCCGGACGGCCCGACGAGAATCAAAAACTCGCCGTCCTCAACCGACAGGTTCAATTGGTCGATTGCGTGAAAATTGTTCCCGTATGTCTTGCAGATATTTTCAAGAACGACTTCTGCCATATTCCTCCTCCACAAGTCTAAGCCACTGATTTTTATGATTATGCTCGGCTTATGTTCACCTGCGAAATATTTCCTCGGATAGTTCGGGCTATGTTCCGGTATCGAGCCGCGCATCTTTCAGTTCGACTGCCGACGGCGCGTTCGTCGATGCCAGGAGTTCCGTGACCTGGTCGTGGGTCGGAAGCGCCTCGCGCCCGCCCCGCCCCGTTATCGATAGGGCCGCCGCCGCGGCCGCGAATGCGACCCGGCCCGCGGTGTCGCCCCCGCGTGTCAATGCAAGGGCATAGGCGCCATGAAAGCAGTCACCGGCGCCGGTCGAGTCGACGACGGCAACCCGGTGCGGAGGCAGGTGCCAGAGCCCTGTCTCGTCGCGCCCGCGATAGAAAACGCCCCTGCCGCCATCCGTCAGAACCACGGCGGACCGCGACGGCAACCACAATGCATCGAGTATCTCGGCCGGTGACCGGCGGCCCGTGGCGGTCCGCGCAAAGCCGAGTGGAAGTATGAGATGGTCGCAGAGCCCGATCAGCCTCTCGGTGGCTGGGCCGCGGCTCCATTCGACATCTCCGAGGATCGCGAGGCCGAGATCGCGAGCCCGAGCCACGACATCCAACGACCCGATCCCGTAACTGTCGACGATCAGGACGGTCGCGCGGCTGAGGACCTCGTCCGGAAAGTCCGGCGCGGTGCCCAGCGTCGCGTCGTCGTCATACGCGATGAACCGCTCCCCATCCGAACCGACGGTGATCCGCGAGCGTACCGGGCGCGCGTGCGGGTGGCGCGGCGCGAACGCGGTCTCAACGCCGCTCGCAACGAGATCGCATAACACGGCGTCGTCGGCGGCACTGCCCAGCCATCCGACGAACCCGGCGGTTCCGCCGAGCCGCGCGACGGCGGCAAGTGCCGTCGCCACATTTCCCCCGAAAGCTCGGGCACTTTGCACAACCTTCCCCTTGCCCGCCGACAACGGCTGATCGACATAGACGATGTCGTCGATCGCAATAGCTCCGAAGCCGAGGATTGAAGGGACGGTGGGCATCGTTCAGGCACCCGCCTTCGCCAAGGCGTCTTGCGTCGAAAGGCCGTCATGGATGACGCCCCGAAAGGCAATCGCTGCCTTTTCCGGATCGCCATGCCCCCAGAGATTGCGGCCCACCACGGCACCGCGCGCGCCGGCACGGATGGCGTCCGCCGTCTGCTGAAGAGCGCCGAGCAGCGTATCGGTCTTCGGACCACCGGCGATCACGACCGGCACCGGGCAGGTCCGAACGGTCTCTCGAAACGACTCGAAATCGCCCGTGTAACCGATCTTGATCACGTCGACGCCGGACTCGTAGCCGATGCGTGCCGCATAGGCGATCTCGTCGGGGGTGAAGACGATTTTTGCCCCGTCGGTGAAATCGCGAGGGTAGATATGCGCCACCACCGGCATGCCGTAACGGGCCGCCGCATTCACCGAATCGGTCAGCCAGCGTATGTATTTGCCCTCGGTCGCGCCGCGCACCGGAATGGCCACGGCCAACGCATCGGCGCCAGCGCGCACCGCATCCTCGGGCGTTGCAATCAGTTCACTGATGCGATCGTCTGGGGTGAAGCAGCCTGCCTGGATCACCAGGGAAGCCTTGCCCGCGTATTGCGGCCACAGATGGCGCGCGGTGCCGGGCTGGATGCTGACGTAGTCGGGTTTGCCCACCATGACGCGTGCAAGCGCGCCTGGCAGGTCGGCAAGACCTCCTTTGCGCACGTCGCCATAGCCGACAAAGTGGTCGACCGCGCCGCCAAAAAGATTCCCAGATGGATGTGAGAAGAGGCGTGCCAGGCGCACCTTGGTTCCGAGGCTCATGAGTCCAAAACTCTCCAATCGATTGATTTCAAAATCCTGGATCAGTGTTTGCGAAAGAAAGGATAAATGCAATCTTTCGAAAGCTTTCGAATTCGCGTATTTTTGGTAGAGTGAACCGAGGCCAGGGCGATCGCTTGGCGCATGGAGGCAAGGACAGGCAATGTTGTCGGAGCAGAGACGCCAATCGATCCTGGGTGAAGTGCAACGCAGCGGACAGGTTCGCATCAAGGACCTGTCAGACGATTTTGGCGTGTCGGAAGTCACGGTGCGTTCCGACCTCGAGATACTGGACCGCAAGGGACTGCTGACCAAGACCCGTGGAGGCGCTGTGACCCGGACCACAGATTCGACCACGGCCGCGTTCGCCCGGCGGATGCAAACGAACCTCGATGCAAAGAAACGCATCGCCCGGGCAGCGATAGACCTGTTCGAGGACAACCAATCGGTCATCTTCGACGGCGGCTCGACATTGATGCAGGTTGCCATGCTGTTACCGCCGCTCAGCAATGTCGTGGTAGCGGCCACGGCGATGAATATCGTGCAGCATCTGATGCATCGGCCCGGGCTCGACGTTCACATGATCGGTGGCCGGGTCTATCCAGACACGGTGAGCACGCTGATCACCGATCCCGACACGGCTCTCGGCGGCTTGGTAGCGCATCAGGTCTTTGTTGGAGCGCATGCGATTGACTCGTCACTGGATGTGGTCGACGTGAACGAAGACATGGCGCGAACGAAGCGAAACCTCGTGCGCATGGCCCGGCGCGTTGTCCTCCTTGCGGATTCGAGCAAATGGGGCGTCAGCGGGACCTCCAAGGCATTTTCGCTGTCGAGCGTCGATGTTGTGATCACCGACGATGGCCTGTCCGGCCCGATACGCAGCCAGCTTGATAGGACCGGGGCCAAGGTGATCTATGCCTGACCCCGTCGCGGTCCTTAGCCGCGACGGAAATATCCAAATGCGCACATGACCCACAGGCTTAGTATCGGCGGTCGGCCGTTCCTTTCATGTCTGTCATCTTCTCCTCCTAGGGCTGGCAGCCTCCCGATATCGAGCCAGCGTTTTCGTATGTTGTATAAAAGTTTTACGCGCGTCAATATTTGAAATGCTGTATAGCCCGATCCTAGGCGATCACGTTACCGGTTAGGCGGGGCCGGCAGACAATGACCGCATTGGGAGGTACGATCGGAAATGCACGGAAAATCAACGACGAAACTCGGGATCGGCGTCATCGGATGCGGCAATATCTCGATGACCTATCTGCGCAATGCCGCTCTCTTCGGCGGGATCGAATTGCGCGCCTGCGCCGATATCTCGGCTGACATAGCGGCGATGCGAGCGAAGGAATATGGCATCCAGGCGCTCGGTGTCGATGCGCTGCTGGCCGACCCCGAGATCGATCTTGTCCTCAACCTGACCATTCCGGCGGCGCACTTCGAAATTTCACTTGCCGCGCTTTCGGCCGGTAAGCACGTCTTCACCGAAAAGCCGCTCGCCACCTCGGCCGCCGATGGACAGCGTCTGGTCAACGAGGCGAGATCGCGCGGCCTGCTGCTCGGCTCGGCGCCCGACACCTTCCTGGGTGCCGCCGGACGCCGCGCCCGCCGGCTGATGGACGAGGGTGCCATCGGCCGCCCTGTCACCGGCACCGCCTTCATGATGGGCCGCGGCATGGAGCACTGGCATCCAAACCCGCAATTCTACTACCAGCCCGGCGGTGGTCCGGTGTTCGACATGGGCCCCTACTATCTGACCATGCTGGTCAATCTGCTCGGCCCGGTCGAGCGCGTCATGGCGATGGCGACGCGCGGCCAGGAGGAACGGCTGATATCAGCCGAAGGGCCGTTCAAGAACACCACATTCAAGGTCGGCACGCCGACCAACGTTTTGTCGCTGCTCGAATTCCGCTCCGGCGCGACCGTCACCTTCGGCGCCTCGTGGGATGTCTTTCGCCACTCCAACCATCCGATCGAGCTGCACGGCACGGAAGGCTCGCTGCGCCTGCCCGACCCCGACACGTTCGGCGGCACCGTGTCGCTGTCCGAACGCGGCACTGAGTGGAAGGATTTCGCCAGCGAAGGCGAACTCTATGGCGCCCGCAACTGGCCCTATGCCGCGCCCGACCGCGCCAACTACCGCATGCTCGGCGTCGCCGATCTGCTGCGTTCGCTTCGAACCGGCAACACGCCGCGCGCCTCCGGCAGCCTTGCGCTGCATGTGCTTGAGATCATGGAGGCGATCCTGCGTTCCGGCGAAACACAGGACTCGATCGCCATCGCGGGCGATGTCGTCCAGCCGGCCCTGTTGACCGAAGAGGAAGCAAGCAGTCTGCTGGCCTGAGGATATGACGATGATGCTCGACCCGGATGCGCTGCGCGTCCTCGAAATCAGCCGCGCAGCCGGCGGCGAACAGTTCAAGACCGGCAGCGTGGCGGCGGCGCGCGCCGCCTACAATGCTTCGTTCCCGACGCTGCAGGGCGAGCACGAGGCGGTAGCAACGACTTTGGAACAGCAGATCGAGGGGCCGAACAGCCCGATTACCGTGCGCATCCATCGCGGCATCGGCGCACTACCCAACGGGGCACCGGCGCTGCTCTATCTGCATGGCGGCGGCTGGGTGATCGGCAATCTGGATTCGCATGACGAGATCTGCCGCTGGCTGGCCAACCTCGGCAACGCCGTCATTGTCTGTCCCGACTATCGCCTGGCGCCGGAACACAAATTCCCCGCCGGGCTGGAAGATGGGCTGGCAACGCTGCGCTTCATGGCGGAGAATGCCGCCGGCCTCGGCATCGATAAGGCGCGCATCGGCGTGGCCGGCGATAGTGCCGGCGGCAATCTCGCCGCCGTGCTGGCGCTGCTCGCCCGCGATGGATTGGCGCCGCCCGTTGCGGCGCAGATCCTGATCTATCCCAACACCGACGCCCGCCAGGTGGCAGACAGCTATCGGCGCTTCGGCGACGGCTTCGGTCTTACCGCAAGCACCATGGCCTGGTTCCGCGACCACTATGTGCGAACGCCCGACGACATGCTGGATTGGCGCGTCTCGCCCCTGCTGGCCCCTGACCTCACCGGCGTCGCGCCGGCTTTCGTGGCGCTTGCCGGCTACGACATCCTGGCCGACGAAGGGACAGCCTATGCCGCGCGCCTGCAAAGCGAAGGCGTGCCACTAATTCTGCGGCAATGGCCGGGCCAGATCCACGGCTTCGTCTCGATGGGACGCCATATACCTGGGGCCCGACAAGCGGTAGCCGAGGCGGTGGCGGCCTGGCGCCAGTTCGAGAGGAATTCGCCGACGACCAACGCTCAGGCCGACTGACGCATCACCAGCGTCGCGCCGAGCTTGACCGTGCGCGCCAGGCCCTGCTTTGGCGGATCGGCCTCGTCCAGCAGAGCCAGCAGGATCTCGACGCTGCGCCCGGCCATGGCGGTGAAATCCTGCGCCATGGTGGTCAGCGCCGGACAGGTGTAGCGGCTCAGCGGATGATCGTCATGCGCAGCAAGGCGCAGATCGCAGTCGGGCCTGCGGCCGACCTTCAGGCCGCGCGAGTACGCGGCAGCCATCACGCCAAAGGCGAGACGATCATTGGCGCACAGGATGGTACGGCCGGGCAAGGTGCCGGTCTCCAGCATTCTTTCCATCTGCTCGTAGCCAATGCGTTCGAAGTCCCAGGTGTAGTCGCGCGCAGCCTCGATGACGACCGGCTTGAAGCCGGCGGTTTCCATCGCGACGATATAGCTTTGCTGGCGTTCGCCGGAGTTGTGGTTGACATGCGGAATGTCGAGATAGGCCGGCGGCTCACCGGAACGGCAGAGATAATCGACGATGGTCGACACGCTCTGCCGGTTGTCATTGCCGACGAACGGCGTATCGCCCTCGATATAGGTGTCGAAATAGACGATCGGAATGTCCTGTCCGAGCTTGTCGAAAACGCCGTGGTCGGAGGCCAGCCCCAGCGGGGCGATGATCGCGCCCGCCACCTTCAGTGACAGCAGCGTCCTGACCGACTCCGCCTCCAGCTTCGGCGAGCCATGCGAAGAGATGACGATCGGCCAGTAGCCTTCGTCGCGGCAGCGAAATTCGATGCGGCTGACCATCTCGGCGTAGAACGGATCGGTGATCGTCGGCACGATGATGCCGATGTTTCGTGTGCGCTTGCGGTTGAGGTTGCGCGCGAAAAGGTTCGGCTGATAATCCGAGGAGCGCAGTGCGGCTTCGATACGCGCCCGCGTCGCCGGCTTGACGCTTGCCGGGTCGTCGAAATATTTGGACAAAGTCGGTCGGGACACGCCGCATGCCTGGGCGAAGTCATCCATCGTGCGGTGAGTCTTCTCCGCCATCGATAATCCTGATCTCCTTACCGTCATTGCCGACCGGACGAGCCGCTACCACATGCGTCCGTTGACCGGAAGCAGCAATGCTTGACCGAACTTATTCAGTCAAGTTTTCACACTTCTCAATACAAAGCAGAAATATTGCGCGCGTTAATTATTTATGGACGCTTTAAAACCGGAGACAAAGGGTTCGGGATGGAAAGTGTGGCATGGGGCAGCGCGACGGACTGACCGCCGGCTACGGCGCTGATCGGCCACGGCATCGGCCCTGCTTGCCAAATGCCGCCACGCCGCCCATACACAGCCCACCCGAGATTGTGGTCCGCCTCACTTTCAATTTTGCCAGGGATACTGTCCATGTCTGCGACGCCTCGGTCAAAGCCTTGACGGGTCACTCCACACCATCGCTCGCCAGCCTGGGCTGGACGGATTTCTTCGGCGACCAGTTCGAGCCCGGCGAAGCCAATCTCGTCCCGACGCGCATCGCCACGGTCCATCGCGACCGCCTGACCGGCCTGTCGCAGGCAGGGCCAGTCGATCTGACACTGCCGGCGCAGGCGAACACCGGCGATTATGCCGTCGGCGACTGGGTGCTCGTCGACGCGCATGACCAGCTTGTGCAACGCCGCCTGACCCGCAAGACGGTGCTCGAGCGCCGCACCCAGGGCGGCAGGGTGCCACAGCTTGCCGCAGCCAATGTCGACACGCTGTTCATCGTCACCTCGTGCAATGCCGACTTCAATCCCGCCCGGCTCGAGCGCTATCTGGCACTGGCCAACGAGGCCGGAACGACGCCTGTGATCCTGCTGACCAAGGCCGATACCGCTGAGGATGCCGAAGCGTATGAAAGGCAGGCTGCCGCGTTGCAGCGTGAACTGCCGGTCGTGATCCTGAATCCCCGCACCTCAGATGCGGCAACCGCCTTGGCTGTCTGGTGCGGTGTCGGCCAGACGGTGGCGTTGATCGGTTCCTCCGGCGTCGGCAAATCGACGCTGGTCAACACGCTTGCCGGACCGGCGCAGCAATCGCCGCAACAGACCGGGGGTATTCGCGAACATGATTCCAAGGGTCGCCACACCACCACGTCGCGATCGTTGCACGCCATCGCCGGCGGCGGCTGGGTGATCGACACGCCCGGCATGCGGACATTGCACGTCAGTGATGTCGCCTCCGGCATCGACATGCTGTTTGCTGAAATCACCGAACTCGCCCCACTCTGCAAGTTCCGCGACTGTACGCATGTGCATGAACCGGGCTGCGCGGTGCAGGCTGCCTTGAAATCCGGGACGCTCGATCCGGAGCGTCTTGCCCGCTGGCGCAAACTTTCCGACGAAAACCAGCACAACACGCCGGTTCAGAGCGGGCCGCGCGGGGCCAGGTCTCCCGGCGGTCGCGGAAAGAGGCGTTGAAGGGTGAGAACCGAGGATCAGAGCCGCGCCGTGCCGAAGAGCCGATCCCAAAATGCCGACGTGACACCGAAATTGGCCGATTCGTCGATGTGATGATGCACGGCGTGGCGGCGCTTGAGGGTGTAGAGATAGCTCGGATGGCTGGGATGCCAGTGATGAACCATGTGATGGATGCTGATGTACCAGAGGTACCCCAGCATCAGCCCGCAACTTACGGCACTTGCGGTTGCGAAACCTGAGACCATCCAGACAGGCACAAACGCGACCAGCGCATGCACACCGAGGCTGAGCCAGGTCGGAGTGCCCACAGAACTGCGCTCCTCGACATGGTGACGCTCGTGCAGGTCCTTGATGTAGGGAATGTGATGAAGCACGAACCTGTGCAGCATGTATTCGGTCAGCGTCCAGAGGAAGAGACAAGCGAGGACCGTGCCGATCCAGCCTGTCGCATTGTCTTCGCCGGCCTCGATCAGCCCTGCAACTGCTAGTGCGGCGATAACCAGCGGATAGACCACGAAGTCGCTGTAGTAGCCAACAAGACCGAGTTGCATCGTCACCTAGCCTTCGAGCCGCCAAATAAGCGATTTATCAGATTGCCGGACTCGTGGGTGAGGCGCAATGCAGATGCAACTGACATAGCGTCGCAATGCTGTGAAGCAAGGTTCGAACCAACGATCACGCACAGTCGATAGAATGCAGGTCTTCGTTGCCAACATCGCAAACGGACGCATCACAATGGCAAAACGCAGTGCTGGATTGCTGATCTATCGCCGTAGCGACGGCGATCTCAGGGTGTTGCTGGTTCATCCGGGCGGGCCGTTCTGGACGAAGAAGGACGACGGTGCGTGGTCGATACCGAAAGGCCTCGTCGGCGAGAACGAGGATGAGTTGGCGGCAGCGCGACGCGAAACCGAGGAAGAGATCGGCGTCAGGATCGACGGCTCCTTCACGCGCCTCGGCGACTACAGGCAACCGGGCGGAAAGATCGTCGTGGCCTGGTCTGTCGAACCGACCGTCGACATCGATGTGGCTGCCATCAAGAGCAACATCTTCACCATGGAATGGCCGCCAAAGTCAGGATTCCTGAAGGAATTCCCGGAAATCGACAGAGCGGGCTGGTTCACCTTGCCCGAGGCCGAGGCGAAGATCCTCAAGGGGCAGCACCCGATCCTGTTGGATTTTGCCAGGCAGCAAGGCGCCGGATGATCCGCGGCCCTCAGTAAGGCAGGCCAACATAATTCTCCGCAAGTGCGGTTGACGCGGCACGCGACTGCACGAGGTAGTCGAGTTCAGCCTCCTGGATGCGCTGGCCGAACTCGCCGGTGTCGGGAAAGCGGTGCAGGATCGTCGTCATCCACCAGGAGAAGCGCACCGCCTTCCAGACCCGCGCCAGCGCCTTGCCGGAATAGGCGTCGATGCCGGCGTGTGATTTCTCGACGTAGAAGTCGCGAAGACCGGCGAAGAGATAGCGCACGTCGCTGGCGGCAAGGTTCAGGCCCTTGGCCCCGGTCGGCGGCACGATGTGGGCGGCGTCACCGACCAGGAAAAGCCTGTTGAAGCGCAGCGGCTCGGCAACGAAAGAGCGCAGCGGTGCGATTGACTTCTCGAAGGATGGGCCGGTGATGACACTTGCCGCCGTCTGTTCCGGCAAGCGGCGGCGCAACTCGTCCCAGAAGCGCTCGTCCGACCACGCCTCCACGCGATCGTCCTCAGGGCACTGCACATAGTAGCGGCTGCGATGCGTCGAACGCATCGAGCAAAGCGCGAACCCTCGCTCGTGATTGGCATAGACCAGTTCACGATCGGCCGGCGGAACTTCGGCCAGCACGCCGAGCCAGCCGAACGGATAGTGCCGCTCGAAGGTCTTCAGCGCACCCGCCGGTACAGATTTGCGGCTGATGCCGTGATAGCCGTCACAGCCGGCAATGAAGTCGCAATCGATGCGATGCGTGGCGCCATCCCTGTCATAGGTGACGAAAGGTGCGGCGCCATCGAAATCGTGCAGCGCGACATCGGCCGCCTCATAGATCGTGGTCAGTCCTGCCGCGTCGCGCTTGTCCATCAAATCGTGCGTAACTTCGGTCTGGCCGTAGACGGTGACATGCTTGCCGCCGGTGAGTGCGGTAAGGTCGATGCGGTGCAGGCGTCCGTCGAAGGCGAGCGAGATGCCGGAATGCAGCAGCCCCTCGGCGTGCAGCCGTGCCGCAGCACCCGCTTCCTCCAGCAATTCGACAGTGCCTTGTTCGAGCACGCCAGCGCGTACGCGGGCGAGCACGTGCTCGCGGGTCGCGCGTTCCAGAATGATCGTCTCGACGCCGATGCCGGCCAGCAGCTGGCCGAGCAGCAGGCCGGACGGTCCCGAACCAATGATAACGACCTGGCTGCGCATCAGTGGCCGAGACTTTCGACCTGAGCGGCGAGTTCGGCGGCAAGCCGCAGCGACGCGGCGGTGGCGACGACCATCTGCGGCAACAGCAGCCACTCCAGCGTCCATGCGGCGCCTGAGCGCTCCTGCTCGTGCACAAGAGACTGATGCATGCCGGAAAGCTGCGTGGCATTGAAGCGGGCCAGCGCCACCAGCGCTTCGGCCTTCACCGGGTTCTGCTTGTGCGGCATGGCTGACGAGCCGCCGCCGCCCGACAGTTCGATCTCGGTTCCACCCTGCGCCATCAGCGCGATATCCTGGCCGAACTTGCCAAGGCTGCCCGTCACCAGCGACATCAGGCCGGCAAACTCGGCGAGCGCGTCACGCTGACTCTGCCATTGCGATGCGTCGCCAAGGCCGAGCTTTGCGGCAAGGGCCGCGCGTACCGCCGGCCCTTTATCGCCAAGCTTTTCCAACGTGCCGGCAGCGCCGCCAAATTGCACCACCAGCAAACGTCTGGACTGTCCCGACAGTCTTTCCTGATGCCGTTGCAGCGGCGCCGGCCACGCCTTTACGCGATCGGCCACTTTGATCGGAATTGCCGGTTGCATGCGGGTCATGCCGGTCAGCGCCCTGCCCCCGAAGCGCTCCTCCAATGAGATGAGCCGGATGATGGTCTCGGTCAGCAGCAGCCCGAGATGCTCGACGACGGACTTCAGCCGGAGCACAAGGCCGGTGTCGATGACGTCCTGGCTGGTCGCGCCGAAATGCACTTTCTCGCCATGCGGTTCGCCGACCGCCGCCCTGATCTGGCGCACCAGTTCCGGCACCATGACGCCGTCCTTGGCGACAGCGGCCCGCAGCAAGGCAGTGTCGGGCTGGAACGTGGCCAGCGCCGCCGCGATCGCTGCCGCCGCATCCCTGGTGATGATCCCGTTTTCGGCTTCCGCTTCGGCCAATGCGCGCTCGAACGCCAGCATGGCCTCGATTTCCGCCTCGACCGAAAAATGCCTTGATGCCTCGTCGTCGCCAAGGAGCGCGGAGAGCAGCGGATGATCGAAAGGCGATACGGTCATGTCGCGGATCTCCTAGCTGTCGAAGAAGACCGTTTCCTTCTCCCCCTGGAGATGGACGTCGAACACATAAATATCGCCCTGGCGCTCGGCGATCAGCGTCGGCACGCGGATGCGGTGCTCGATGCGTGCCAGGATCGCATCCCCGGCATTGGCCTTTTCCTCGTCGGAAAAATAGAGCCGTGTGTGGAGGCCGAGGTTTATGCCGCGCGCGACGATCCAGAGCGTGATGTGCGGCGCCATCAGGCTGCCATCCCTGAACGGCACCTGGCCCGGCTTGATCGTCTCGAACGTGCACAGGCCGGTGTCCATGTCGGTCGGGCAGCGGCCCCAGCCGAAGAAATTCGGATCGGCAGCACCGCGCAATTCAACCGGCGAGTTGTAAAGCCCGTCCGCATCCGCTTGCCAGATCTCGATCAGCGCATCCTTGAGCGGCGTGCCGGTGCCGTCGAGCACCCGGATGCGAAGACCGATGCGCTCACCCTTGGTCTTGTCGTTGACCATGGTGGCGCCAAGGTCGCTCGCATAGACGCCGCCGATGCCGCAGAAATTAGGCGTCAGCCCAATATGGACGTATGGTCCCGCGGTCTGCGAGGGGCTCTCCTTCAGCCGGTCGAGCGACTGGGCCATCAATTGCCCTCCAGCCTGTTTTCGAACAGCGATGAGCGCCGCCCGCGCAGCACGATGTCGAACTTGTAGGCGCGCGCGTCGAAGGGGATTGTCGCCTGCATGTCGAGCGCGGCGATCAGGGTCTCGACGGCTGACTTGTCGGGGATGCCACGCGCGATCGGGCACTGCCAGATCAGCGGGTCGCCCTCGAAATACATCTGCGTGATCAGCCGCTGCGCGAAGCCATGGCCAAAGACCGAGAAATGGATGTGCGAGGGCCGCCAGTCGTTCGGCCCGTTCGGCCAGGGATAGGGCCCGGGCTTGACGGTACGAAAGGCATAGCCGCCATCGTCGCTTGATATGGCACGGCCGCAGCCGCCGAAATTCGGGTCGAGCGGCGCCAGGTAGCCGTCCTTCTTGTGGCGATAGCGGCCACCGGCATTGGCCTGCCAGAATTCGAGCAGCGCGCCGGGCACGCCAACGCCGCGCTCGTCGAGCACCCGCCCATAGACGATGATGCGCTCGCCGATGGCGCTCTCGCCGGGTCCGGCGAAATTGTGGATCAGGTCGGCGTCGAGTTCGCCCAACATGGCGTGGCCGAAGACAGGACCTGTTATTTCCGACAGTGTGTTGTCGAAAGCGAGCGGCGCCTTCTGAGGCGAGCGCAGCACCGAAGTCTTGTAGTTCGGCGTCAGGGCCGGCGGATGCCATGTCCGGTCGCGCTGGAAAAAGGCGCCGGTCTCGGGTCTCCGGTTCAAGCCTGACTCAGCGGGCATTCTTGGCACCGTCCATTTCCGAAAACACATCCTTGGCGATCTTGAAGGCACGGTTGGCGGCAGGCACGCCGGCATAGATGGCGACATGCAGGAAAGCTTCGCAGATATCGTCGCGCGAGGCACCGGTGTTGACGGTGGCGCGCACATGCATGGCGACCTCCTCATCATGGCCGAGTGCGGCCAGCAGCGCCAGCGTGACGATCGAACGTTCGCGCTTGGTGAAGCCCGGTCGTGCCCACACGGTTCCCCAGGCCGCCTCGGTGATCAACTCCTGGAAAGGCCGGTCGAAATCGGTGGCGGCGACCTCGGCGCGGTCGACATGGCCATCGCCTAGCACCGAGCGGCGCACCGCGAGACCGGTGCGATATCTGGCTTCGTTGACGGGGACTTCATCCATCGGTTTCGGCTCCGGAGGCAAGCGATGCGATAAAATCGCGGATCAGGGCGACCAGTGCCTCTGGCTGTTCAACACAAGAAATGTGCGCTGCGTCGCCGATGATTTCGAAGCGCGCGCCGGGGATAAGGTCGGCCAGGGATCGGACAAGATCGGGAGGCGTCGAGCCATCCTGGTCGCCGGCGACGCAGAGCGTCGGTACCGCGATGCGCCGCGCGCTGTCGGTGAAATCCGCATCGCGAACGGCCGCGCAAGTCCCGATGTAACCGGCAAGCGCCTGCCGGGTCATCATGTTCCAATAACCGTTCAGGTCAGGCTGACGCTGCGCGTGGAATGCCGGCGTGAACCAAGTTTTGAGAACCGCGCCGGCAATCTCCTGAATGCCTTTGCTTTTGACCGCCGCGATGCGTGCGTTCCAGCTTTCGGCGGTGCCGATCTTATGGGCCGTGTCGCACAGGATCAGGCCTTCGACCATTTCTGGGCGCCTGCGATAGAAGCCTTGCGCGATCAGGCCGCCGACCGATAGGCCGCACAGCACGACCTTGCTCAATCCGAAATGATCGATGAGGCCTGAGAGGTCATCGACATGATCGTCGATCGAACTGATGTCGCCAATATCGGACAGCCCGTGGCCGCGCTTGTCATAGACCACCAGCGGCATTTCACCATCAAGCGCCGAGACAATGTCGTCCCAGATCCTGAAGTCGGTGCCCAGCGAATTGATGAATATGATCGGGCGCACATTGCCGGTCGCCTTGATGTGGCGATGGTGCAGCGTGATGCCGCCGATGGTGACGAATGGCACGATTTCGATCCTCCATCCCCACATTGCACAAGGCGTTTGGCTCGGTAAAATGATTTTTTGCGCTGTTTCATGAACTCAGGGGCGATCAAATCCGTGTCGGACAGTCTGGCCCGACCACATCGGATGTCTTGCCGACGTGGTCGGCCCCAATCACGTTTGCATCAGTCTGGGCTGCGCGTTTCCGGTCGGCGCCAAGGGCATCGACCGCATCCGCCTGTATCGGCGATCGCATTTTGGCCTGATCAGGCCATCGATTTCGGCAAGGCGGCGGCCAGTGCATCCACGGCCAGCCGCACCTTCAATGGCAAATGCGGCGTCTGCAGCCAAAGCGCGTAGCAGTCGTAGAGAAAGCGCGGCTCATCCGGCAACAACGCCACCAGCGCGCCGGCCCGGATGCGGTCACGCACCAGCCACTAGGGCAGCCAGGCGACCCCCATGCCCTCGGCAGCCGCGTCGGCGATGGCATCGAGATCGTCGAGACGCAGCCGGCCGGCTGGCGTGATCTCTTGCGTGAGTTGCCCCTCGCGCGCAAACAGCCACGGTTGAACGATCTGGCCGAGCCGGCGGTAGACAATCGCTTGATGGTCGACGAGATCCTCGATGCGCTGCGGTTCGCCGTGACGTTGGAGATAAGCGGGTGCGGCGCAGACGACCATGCCCTGGCGCGCGACGCGACGGGCGATCACGCCCGCCTTGTCGTCGAGGGCACCGGTGCGGATGGCAAGATCGTAGCCGTCCTCGGCGAGGTCGGCGAAGCGGTCGCTGAGCGACAGATCCAGTTCCAGCATTGGATACTGCCGCGCCAATTGCAGCAGTACGGGCGTCACGCAGTGGCGGCCGAAATGCGCCGGCATGGTGACACGCAATTTTCCACGCGGCTCCGCAAGCTGGTCGGCGGCTAGCGCGTCGGCGGCGTCGGCTTCGGCCAGCACCACGCGGCAGCGTTCATAGTATGCGCGTCCGAAATCGGTCAGGCTCTGCCTGCGCGTGGTCCGGTTGAGCAGACGCACGCCCAACCGTTCCTCAAGAAACCGGACATGCTTGCCAACCATCGGTCCGGACAGATCGAGTGCGACCGCCGCGGCTGCGAACGAGCCGAGGTCGACAGCCCTGACGAACACGGCCATGCTCTCAAGCCTACCCATATTCGGAACTCCTGCTTTCTACTGTTCTCCTTTGCAGCCATTTATCCTCGGCCAACCTAGCTGCATAGCTCATTCGGTTCAGATAATTTGGAGTATACCGAATGGCACGCGTAGTTCGCTTTCACCGGCATGGAGGCCCCGAGGTTCTGCGCATCGAGGATATCGAGCTTCCCGGACTGGGTCCCGGCGAAGTTCAAATCCGCGTCAAAGCGCTTGGTCTCAATCGCGCCGAGGCACTGCTGCGCGCCGGTGCTTATATCGAGACGCCGACGCTGCCCTCGGGGCTTGGCCTCGAGGCGGCGGGTGTTGTCGAGGCGGTGGGTGAAGGCGTGAGCGACTTTATGCCCGGCGACAGCGTCAGTGTCATCCCACCGCAATCAATGATCCGCTGGCCGGCCTATGGCGAGTTGGCCACCTTTCCCGCCAATCTCGTCGTCAAGCACCCGCCATCGCTCGACTGGCGGACAGCAGCGGCGGTCTGGATGCAGTATCTGACCGCCTATGGGGCGCTGATCGACATCGCTAGCCTGCACAGCGGAGATATCGTCGTCATCACCGCTGCATCGAGCAGTGTCGGCCTTGCCGCGATCCAGATCGCCAACAGGGTCGGCGCGACCGTGATCGCGGTGACGCGAACGTCAGCCAAGAAGCAGGCGCTGCTCAACGCCGGTGCGGCGCATGTCGTGGTCTCGGCCGAAGAGGATCTGTCGGCACGGCTGCATGAGATCGCAGGGCAGCAAGGCGTGCGCGTCGTCTTCGATGCGATCGGCGGCCCGGTTTTCGAGCCGCTGACGGCGGCAATGGCACGCGGCGGCATCCTCATCGAATATGGTGGCCTCAGCCGCGAGCCGACGCCGCTCCCTTTGGGCGCAGTGTTGGGCAAGACGCTGACGCTGCGCGGCTACCTCGTCCATGAGATCACCGGCGACCCGGCGAAACTGGAAGCGGCCAAGGCGTTCATCCTAGACGGTCTGGAGAGCGGAACGCTGAGGCCGATCATCGACAGGACCTTTGCGTTCGACCAGATCGTCGAAGCGCATCGCTACCTGGAATCGAACGAGCAGTTCGGCAAGATCGTGGTGACTGTTTGAGCAGAGATGGCGAACAAATCACCATTGCCAGCAGCATCGCTCTTGAAGGCGGGACTCTGCCCTCCTAACTGTGCCGTGCGGGCCGGGCCCCTCTGACAGTCGCTTTTGGCGATTGTGATGTCGGACCGCTTTAACGGGCCCGTTCCATTCCTTTCGGTCAAGCGGGCTCAAATACTTTTGGTTTGGAGCCCCACATGACATCTTCCGTCCTTGGTATGATTTGCCCCTCCTGTCGCGTCGCGCTCGTGATGAGCGAACGCCAGGGTATCGAAATCGATTACTGTCCGCAGTGCCGCGGCGTCTGGCTTGATCGAGGCGAACTCGACAAGATAATCGAGCGATCCGGCAGGGAGGTTTCGCCCGCGCCGCAGCCGGCAGCATTCTCCCAGCCGCAACATGGCCAAGGGCGCGATGACGATTATTCCCGCTCGCAGGGCCACCGCTATCCGAAGCGGAAGAAATCATTTTTCGAAGAGTTGTTCGACTGACCGCATGACGCCCGGCACCCGGGCCGGCGTCTGCTGAAAACTTCCAAAACCCGCATCGATAAAGGTCCATCCCGATGATTTCCCGCACAAGCCGATTTGCAGCCCTCTTTGCAGGACTGTTCCTCGCATTTTCCATGGTCGCGATGGATCATGCCGAGGCCCGTCGCGGCGGCAGTTTCGGCAGTCGTGGCATGCGTACGTTCCAATCAGCACCGCCGACCAGAACCGCACCGGCGCCGACCGCGCCGGTCGAGCGTTCGATGACGCCCAACACCGGTGTGAACAACGCGAACCGGCAGCCGCAGGCCGGCATGCAGAGGCCCGGCTTCATGAGCGGCTTCGGTGGG
Source organism: Mesorhizobium sp. M0047 (assembly GCF_040323315.1). Lineage (NCBI taxonomy): Bacteria > Pseudomonadati > Pseudomonadota > Alphaproteobacteria > Hyphomicrobiales > Phyllobacteriaceae > Mesorhizobium > Mesorhizobium sp. M0047. Next base: position 189,508 of record NZ_JAMYUW010000004.1, read on the forward strand.
ACAATGATGCGTGGCCTGCTGCTCGGCGGCCTGATCGGCCTGCTCGTCGGCCAGGGCTTCGGCGGTCTGGCCGGCATGTTCGGTTTCCTGCTTCAGGCCCTGCTCATCGGTGGCGCGATCATGCTGGCTATCAGGTTCTTCCGGTCGCAATCCGCGCGCGGTCCCGCCCATGCGCTCGCCGGTGCCGGCAATGCCCAGGCGTCGCGGTTTGAGAACCGCGCAACGACACAGCAACAGACTGCGCGCCCTTTCACGATTCCCGGCTTTGGCGGCGGTTCGGGAGGCTCTGCGGACACCGGTTCCGAGGAGATCACGCTGGCCCAGACCGACCTCGACACATTCCAGCAGTTGTTGACCGATGTTCAGGAAGCCTTCGGGCGCGAGGACCATACCGCTCTGCGCCGGGCGACGACCCCCGAGATGGTGTCCTATCTCTCGGAAGAGCTGGCCGACAATGCCCAGAAAGGTCTCAGGAACGAGGTGACGGACATCACTTTGCTGCAGGCCGACATTGCGGAAAGCTGGCGCGAGGATGGCAGCGACTATGCCACGGCCGCATTGCGCTACGAGTCTCGTGACGTGACGCGCGAGCGGGCCAGCGGCAAGGTCGTCGAGGGCGACGGTGACCACCCGACAGAGACGACCGAGTTGTGGACGTTCGTGCGCGAGAATGGCTCGAACTGGAAGCTCTCGGCAATACAACAGGCTTGAGCTTTGTCCGAGGCTCGATGCGGCTGCTTGCGGGCGCTCGGCGCACCAACGGACAGACGCGTGCGATCTCGATGGCGTGCCCGGTATCGCTCAGTGCCTCGCGGCCCGGGCTACCGACAAATACCTGACAATCTTTGCGCATGAATTCCTCCCCTCCCCGCCGCCGCTTCGGCGCGCGGGAGCGGCTGAAATTTCGCCTCTTCGCGCTTGCATCGTAATCCCACATGTGAAAAGAATATTTACAAAAGAAGATTGACGGGAGGAGATGTCGTGCAATCAGGCGGCTTGACGCGTGTTCAAACGGTTGCGCGAGATCTTCGGCACGACTGGCGGAGCCGGCCATGAATGACTTCGCGGCCAGCGTCGGAGTCGCCTCGACGCATCCTAAGAACATGCCCGAGGAGCATGCCGCGCTGCCGGTGTGGAATGCCGAGAACTGGTTCTATGAGGACTGGCCGGTCGGCCAGAGAATCCGCTCGTTGCGGCGTACCATGGCGGAAGGCGACAGCCATTTGTTCAACACGCTGGTGCTCGACATTCACCCCTATGTGCAGGACCAGATGTTTGCCGAGACCGAAGGCATTTTCGGCAAGCGGCTGATCGCCGGCGCTTTCGTCTTCTCGGCCGGCCTTGGGCTGGTCGCGACCAACTGCGTCAATGCATTTTCCTATGGCTACGACAAGCTGCGCTTCATAAAGCCTGTCTTCATCGACGATACGATCTATTCGATCCGCACCAACCTCGACAAGAAGCCCCGCTACAAGGAAATGGGGCTGATCCGCGCCAGCTACGAAGTGTTCAAGGGCGAAGGCGAGCTCGTTCTCTATTGCGAGCATCTGCAGACGGTGAAGTACCGCAACCCGGCCGACTTCGTCGGCAAGACGGAGAAATAGCAATGCCGGCAGCAGCCGAATTGCCGCTTGCCGGTCTCATTGTCGTGGACATGAGCCAATTCCTGTCGGGTCCATACTGCTCGTTGAGGCTGCTCGACCTCGGCGCCCGCGTGATCAAGATCGAGCGTCCAGATGGCGGCGACCTGTCGCGCCGGCTCTATCTCAGCGACACCGAGATCGGCGGCGATTCCACCATCTTCCACGCCATCAACAGGGCTAAGGAAAGTTTTGCCGTCGACCTGAAGAACGAGGCGGATCTCGAGGCGCTGCGCGGGCTTTTGGCCAAGGCCGACGTGCTGATCCAGAATTTCCGGCCCGGCGTCATCGAGCGGCTTGGCTTGGATTACGAGGCCGTTCGCAAGCTCAATCCGCGGCTGGTCTACGCCTCTATCAGTGGCTATGGCGAGGACGGCCCTTGGGTCAAGCGTCCGGGCCAGGACCTGCTGGCGCAGGCGCGTTCCGGCGTGATGTGGCTCAATGGAGACGAAGACCAGGGGCCGGTGCCGTTTGGCCTTGCCATCGGCGACATGCTCGCCGGTGCTGCCTGCGCGCAAGGCGTTCTGGCGGCACTGGTGCGACGTGGCATCACCGGCCAGGGCAGCCATATCGAGACCAGCCTGCTGGAGGCGCTGGTCGACTTCCAGTTCGAGGTGCTGACCACGCATCTCAACGACGGCCGGCGTTTGCCACGCCGCTCCAGCTTCCGCAGTGCACATGCCTATCTGTCGGCGCCCTATGGCGTCTACCCGGCCAAGGACGGCTATCTCGCCATCGCCATGACGCCGATCCCCAAGCTCGCCGACCTGCTGTCACTTAGCGAGCTGGCGCCCTATCGTGACCTGCCTGCATCCTGGTTCACCGCGCGCGACGACATCAAGGCGATTATTGCGCAACGGATAGCCACTAAAACCGTCGACGAGTGGCTTGATGTCCTCGAGCCGGCCGACATCTGGTGCGCCAAGGTGCTGACCTGGCCGGAGATGCTGGCGAGCGAGGGCTTCCAGTCGCTCGATATTCTGCAGACGGTGACGCGCGAGGATAATGTCTCGATCCTGACCACCAGTTCGCCGCTCCGGGTCGATGGCGTCAGAGCCAAGGTCGATCGGGCAGCGCCTCGCATCGGCGAGCACAGTGCGGCAATCCGCGAGGAGTTCGGCCTGTGAGCGTGCCCACGCTCAAGGGCATGACCTGGAGCCATCCGCGCGGCTACGATCCTATGGTCGCCTGCTCGTCGCTGTGGAAGCAGAAGACTGGCATCACCATCGAATGGGACAAGCGCTCGCTGCAGGATTTCGAATCGTTCCCGGTCGAGGAACTGGCGCGCGCCTATGATCTCATCGTCATCGATCATCCGCATGTCGGCCAGATCACTGCGGAGCGCTGCCTCGAGCCGCTGGATGTCGCTGGCCGCGAGGCGGAACTTGCAGCACTTGCCTCGGGCAGCGTCGGCCGGTCATATCCGAGCTACAACTGGCAGGGGCGGCAATGGGCTTTCCCGATCGATGCGGCCAGCCAGGTCCAGGCCTGGCGGCCGGACGCGCTCGACGCGCCGCCGGCGCGCTGGAGCGATGTGCTCGATCTGGCCCGCCAAGGCCGGGTGCTGCTGCCATTGCGCCCGCCTCACGTGCTGATGGCGTTCTACACGCTCGCCGGCAATTTTGGCCGCCCTTGCGCAACGGACCCGTCCGGCGATCTCATCGATGCCGACGCCGGCAGCGAAGTCTTCGAGACGATGCGCGAGATAGCCGCACTGGTCGGCCCCGCCTGCTTCGAGATGGATCCGATCGCAGTTTCGGAACGCATGGCGGAGGCCGGCTCCCGCATCATCTGTGCACCGCTGATCTACGGCTATGTTTCCTATGCAATGTCTGGTTTTCGCGCGAACCGGCTGGCGTTCGCCGACATCCCGGTCGTCGGCTCCAGCGGTCCGATCGGTTCGGCGCTTGGTGGCACCGGCATAGCCGTATCGGCCTTTGCCAAAGCGAAGGATGCCGCAATCGCCTTCGCCTACTGGGTCGCAAGCGGCGAGGTCCAGCGCGGTCCCTATGCCGCCGCTGGCGGGCAGCCCGGCCATGCAGCGGCCTGGGAAGACCGGGCCGTCAATGAAGCGACAGGCAATTTCTATCGGGACACGCGCGCAACGCTGGAGGGTGCGTGGGTGCGGCCGCGCCATGACGGCTATATGGCGTTCCAGCAGGCGGCGTCCGACCGCATCCTTTCCGGCATGACCTCCCGGCACAAAGCCGCCGAGGTCATTGCCGATCTCAATCGCCTGTTCCGGGAGAATCGTTCGGCATCAAGCGATGCCTCTAAAGCGTAAGCGAGCTCGCCTAGTCGAGCCGCCACAGTTTGCGGGCATTCGCGAACAAGAGCCTGTCGCGCTCATCGACGCCGCAGCCTGCAAGGAGCGCATGGGTCGCCGCCACCCAGGTCGACAGGCCGCCGCCGAGCGTGCAGACCGGCCAGTCGCTGCCCCAGACGACACGGTCCCAGCCGAACGCGCCGATTGTGTGCTCGACATAGGGCCGCAGCGTCTCAGCCGTCCAACTGCCCGGATCGGCATAGGCAACGACACCGGAAATCTTGGCCATGACATTCGGGCGCCGCGCGATCTCACTCATGTGCTCGCGCCACGGATGCTCGGTTCCACCCTTGATGTCGGGCACGCCACAATGGTCGAGAACGAACCGGACATCCGGCGCCAGGTCGGCCAACGCGATCGCTTTCGGGATCTGGTGCGGCAGCACGACGAGATCGAAGGTCAGGCCGGTGCCGCCAAGCCGCTTGATGTTCTCACGAAAGAGTACGCCTTCCGAGAGATCATCCGGCACGACATGGAGGACTCGGCGGAAGCCTTTGACGAACGGATTTGCTCGCTGCCTTTCAAGATAAGCCGGAAACTCCGCCTCTTCGGGGCGGCAGGCTGCGATCGCTCCAGCCAGCATGCTGCCGGGTTGCCGTGCCAGCCCTTCGACCCGAAGGGTCTCAGCCTCGATTTCGGCCGGGTCGACATCGACCTCCATATGCAGCACACGCCCGATGCCGACACGCTGCGCCTCCACGGAATATTCCTCATAGGAGAAATCGCGGTTGAGCGCCGGCACGCCTGACAGCCAGGGATAGCGCAAGGCTGAGCGATCGATGAGATGCAAATGGGTGTCGATGATCATGACGGGCTCCTCCTCGTGGCTGTTTCAGATCATCTCACGGAGGAATTCTTCATTCAAATAAGAATTCACGCCGATGAGCCGACTGCCGAGCCCGCGAGGTGCGACAGCTTTTGACATGTTGCCAGCAACAACTCGATCGTCCGGGTAATGTCTGGTGCCGACGGCGCGTTGACCACGGTGATATAGGGAATCGATAGCGCGGCGATCGCCTTGCCATCGGAACTGCGCACCGGAGCGGAGAGGTTGAAGACCCCGGCGGTCTGCATCGAGGCCATCATCTCGTAACCGCGGTCGCGGATCTGGTCGAGCCGGGTGAAGAACTCGGCCGACTGCGCCGTCTTGTCGGTGCTGCGGACGTGTTCCGAAATCATCATCTGACGCTCTTCCGGTGAGCGGAAGGCGAGCAGCACATGTCCCGAACCAGTGTCGAACAGGCTGATATGCGAGCCGACCCGGATCGAAATCCCCCAGTAGTTCGGTGCCTCTTGCTGGCCGATGACGACGGCGGAACCGCGATCAAAAACAACAAGTTGGTTGGCCTGCTGCGATGTCTCGGCCAATTCGCGCATCAGCGGTGTGGCGTAGGAAACCAGCCGCCGGACGGGCGCGTGCAATTGCGCCAGTCCGAACAGTTTGAGCGTCAGCGAATAGCGGTCGCCGTCGAGCCGCGTAACGTAGCCGCGCCGCACCAGCCGATCCAGCATGCGGTAGAATTCGTTTGGGCTGCGGTCGAGTTTCTTGGCGATTTCGGCCTGCGTCAGACCACCGTCGACGCCCGCCAGCAGTTCGAGGATATCGAGTCCCTTGTCGAGCGCCGGCGCGCGGTAGCGCTCGTCTTCGCTGTCGTCCATGGCTCATCCCTCCAGTGAATTTCACCCTTCATATACGCATGAACACGCCTGGCGGAAACAAATTTCGTCTTGACGTGTCCGTGAATGTTTTGTTTGTATATGAATGTAGGACTTCTTGTCATCAGACGAGTTGCGGTCGCCGCTGAGGCGGCACCAAGGGAGGATATCAATGAACAGACTGCTTTCCGGCGTGTCCGCCGGCGCATTGTTGCTTGCGTCAGCTGCGGGCACGGCCTTTGCCGGCGACCTGCCCGGCAAGTTCGAAGGCGTGACCGTCGACGTGAAGCTGATCGGTGGCCAGCAATATGAAAAGCTCTACGAGCGCATTCCCGAATGGGAAAAGGCCACCGGCGCCAAGGTCAACATCCTGACCAAGAAGAACGGCTTCGACATCGACAAGGAGCTCAAGTCCGACATTGCCTCGGGCAGCACCAACTGGTGCGTCGGCTGGAACCATTCGTCGTTCGCGCCGCAGTATACGAGCCTCTACACCGACCTCAGCAAATTGCTGCCTAAGGAAGAGATCGACGCCTTCGTGCCGTCGACGATCACCTCGGCGACGATCGACGGCAAGCTGGAGATGCTGCCGCGAGCGCAGTTCGACGTCTCGGCGCTCTACTACCAGAAGAGCCTCTACGAGAATGCCGACAACAAGACCAAGTTCAAGGCGAAACACGGCTATGACCTGGTGCCGCCGGACACCTGGAAGGAAGTCACCGACCAGGCCGAATTCTTCGCCAACCCGCCAAATTTCTACGGCACGCAGTTCGCCGGCAAGGAAGAGGCGATCAACGGCCGCTTCTACGAGATGGTCATTGCCGAGGGTGGCGAGTATCTCGACAAGGACGGCAAGCCCGTCTTCAATTCAGAAGCCGGCATCCGGGCGCTCGACTGGTTCGTCAACCTCTACAAGGCCAAGGCCGTACCGGCCGGAACCACCAATTATCTCTGGGACGATCTCGGCCAGGGCTTTGCTTCGGGCACCGTCGCCATCAACTTGGACTGGCCGGGCTGGGCCGGCTTCTTCAATGACCCGAAGTCGTCGAAAGTCGCCGGCAATGTCGGCGTCAAGGTTGCGCCGAAGGGTTCTTCTGGCAAGCGCACCGGCTGGTCCGGCTTCCATGGTTTCTCGGTGACCGAGAATTGCCCGAATAAGGAGGCCGCGGCCTCGCTGGTATGGTGGCTGACCAACGAGGACAGCCAGAAGCTCGAGGCTGCCGCAGGTCCGCTACCGACCCGCACGGCCGTGTGGGACTGGGACTTGAAGCAGGCCGAAAACGATCCTTACAAGAAGGAGGTTCTCACCGCCTTCCAGGAAGAGGCCAAGCACGCTTTTGCCGTGCCGCAGACGCCTGAATGGATAGAGATCTCGAACGCCGTCTACCCCGAACTGCAAGCGGCGATCCTCGGCGACAAGACGTCCAAGCAGGCACTGGATGAAGCCGCCGCCAAGGCGACGCAAATCCTCCAGGACGCCGGCAAGCTCTAGTAACGGTTCCCAGGGCTACCTCCCCCATTAGAAAATGGGGGAGGCGATCGCGTTTCGCTGGACGCCAGCGGTTTACGCTGATCCTTCGCCCCAGGCGCGCGCACCGCCGTCCAATGCAAACACCTCAAGGATTCTGATGAAGGGCTTCAAGCCGTCCGCGCCATTCCTGCTGCTGCTTCCGGCCATGATCGTGCTGGCGGCGGTTGTCGTCGTGCCGTTGCTGCTGTCGCTCTATTCCAGCTTCACGCCTTTCCGCCTGACGCGGCCCGAGACATTCTACGTCTTCATCGGCTTCAGGAACTATCTTTCAATCCTGTCCAACACCGATTTCTGGTGGGCGTTCGGCCGCACGGTGCTGCTGCTGACCATCGCGCTCAATCTCGAAATGCTGCTCGGCCTCGGACTTGCGATGCTGGTCGAGAAGGCAACGCGCGGCCAGCGTATCCTGCGCACGCTGATGATGTTCCCGATGATGTTCTCGCCGATCCTCGTCGGCTTCCAGTTCAAGTTCATGTTCAACGACAATATCGGCCTGGTGAACAATGCCCTGCAGTCGCTCGGCATCACCAGGGATGCCATACCATGGCTGATCGAAGGCCATCTTGCCTTCATCGCCATTTCTATCGCTGAGATCTGGTCGTCGACGGCGATCTTCGCGATCTTGATCCTCGCCGGACTGCTCGCCATGCCCAAGGAGCCGATCGAGGCGGCACGGGTCGACGGCTGCACGCCGTGGCAGACCTTCCGCTATGTGACGTGGCCGTTCGTCATGCCGTTCGCCTACATTGCCATGACCATCCGTTCGCTCGACGTGGCGCGCGCCTATGACATCGTCAAGATCATGACCGATGGCGGACCGGCGGGCCGAACCGAACTGCTTTGGACACTGGTGGCGCGCACCGCCTACAGCGACGGACGCATGGGCATGGCCAACGCCATGGCCTATTTCTCGATCCTGCTGTCGATCGCCTTCACCGTCTATTTCTTCAACAAGCTCGCCGCGGCGCGCACGCAGATCGGTGCTGAGTGGTGAGAATGGACGAAAATTCTTCCGCCCGCCTGAAGCGTCGGCTGATTGGCATTGTCTATCGCATCGGCCTGTTCCTGGCGATGCTGACCATCTGCCTGCCGGGTCTCTGGATCGTGCTCTCGTCGCTGCGACCGGCGGTGGAGATCATGGCCAAGCCGCCGGTGTGGATCCCGCAGGAGATTTCGTTCGACGCCTACATCGCGATGTTCTCCGGCATCGGCAAGGGTGGCATCCCTGTCATCGAATATTTCCGAAACTCGCTGATCATCTCGGTGACCTCGACGGTCATCGCGGTGGCCATCGGCATGGCTGGCGGCTATGCCTTTGCGCGCTACCGCTTCCGCGGCAAGTCGAGCGTCTTTCTCGGCCTGATGCTGACGCGCACGGTGCCCGGCATCGCGCTCTCGCTGCCGCTGTTCTTCCTCTATGTGCGGCTTGGCATCATCGACACGCATTTCGGGCTGATCCTTGCCTATGTTGCGCTCAACGTGCCGTTCACGATCTGGCTGATCGACGGCTTCTTCCGCCAGGTGCCGAAGGACCTCGCGGAGGCGGCGCAGATTGACGGCTGCACGCGCTGGCAGGCGTTCTGGCAGGTCGAGTTCCCGCTCTCCGGACCGGGCATCGCGTCGGCCGCCATCTTCGCCTTCCTGACCTGCTGGAACGAGTTCGCGCTGGCCTCGCAGCTGACCCGCTCGGTAAGCGCCAAGACGCTGCCGGTCGGCCTGCTCGACTACACGGCCGAGTTCACCATCGACTGGCGCGGCATGTGCGCGCTCGCCGTGGTGATGATCATTCCGGCGCTCACCCTCACCTACATCGTCCAGAAACACCTTGTCGGCGGCCTGACCTCCGGCGCGGTGAAAGGCTGATCCAATGGCAACCGTTACCCTCACCAAGCTGACCAAGCGCTATGGCAATATCGGGATCGTGCACGGCATCGATCTCGACATCGCCGACCGCGAATTCATCGCGCTGGTTGGCCCGTCCGGCTGCGGCAAGTCGACGACGCTGCGCATGATCGCCGGGCTGGAAGAGATCAGCGCCGGCTCGATCGAGATCGGCGGGCGGGTGGTAAACGACCTGCCGCCGCGCTCGCGCAACATCTCGATGGTGTTCCAGTCCTACGCGCTCTACCCGCACATGACGGTGCGCGAGAATCTCGGCTTCTCCCTGAAGATCGCCGGCGCGGCCAAGGAAGACATGGAGCGCCGCGTCGCCGAAGCTTCCACCATTCTCGGCCTCGACGCGCTGCTCGATCGCCGCCCTTCGCAACTGTCCGGCGGCCAGCGCCAGCGCGTCGCCATGGGCCGCGCCATCGTGCGCGACCCCGATGTGTTCCTGTTCGATGAGCCGCTTTCCAACCTCGACGCCAAATTGCGCACGCAGATGCGCACCGAGATCAAAAAGCTGCACGCCAAGGTGCAATCGACGGTGATCTACGTCACCCATGACCAGGTCGAGGCGATGACGCTTGCCGACCGCATCGTCATCATGCGCGACGGTCATATCGAACAGGTGGGCACGCCCGACGAAGTCTTTCGGCGGCCGGCGACGCGCTTCGTGGCCGGCTTCATCGGCTCGCCGCCGATGAATTTGCACGAAGCGACAGTTGATGACGGCAAGCTGGTCTTCGCCAGCGGCGAAAAGCTGCCGCTGCCCGGCCAGTTCAAGGCCAATGCCGCGACCGGCGACAGAGTGGTGTTCGGGTTGCGGCCGGATGACATCTATCCGACCGGCCACGGCATCAGCTCCGGCGGTGCGGCCGACGTCCACCAGATCGAACTGCCGATCACGGTCACCGAGCCGCTCGGCAACGAGACGCTGGTGTTCGTCGAATTCAACCGCCAAGACTGGGTTTCGCGGATGCTGAATCCGAGACCGCTGCGGCCGGGGGAGCGGGTCGCCATGAGCCTCGACATGTCGCAGGCGCATCTGTTTGCCACCGAGACCGGAAAGACGCTGCGGAGCTGATCGACCATGGCCAAAATCGAGAAAGTCGACCTTTGCATGGTGGACCTTGTGCCAAAGGTCAAGCGCACCGACGCGATCCAGAGCTTCGTCAGCCAAGAAACGCCGATCGTCACCATCACGGATTCCGACGGCGCGGTCGGTACCGGTTACAGCTACACGATCGGCACCGGCGGCTCGTCGGTGATGCGGCTCCTCTCCGACCATCTGGTGCCGCGCCTGATCGGCCGCGACCCCGACATGATCGAGGCGATCTGGCACGATCTCGAATTTGCCACGCATGCCACGACGATCGGCGCGATCACCGCAATCGCGATCGCGGCGATCGATACCGCTCTGTGGGATCTGCGGGCCAAGAAGCAGAACCTGCCACTATGGAAACTTGCCGGCGGCGCCAAGGATCGTTGTCCACTCTACACCACCGAAGGCGGCTGGCTGCACATCGAGACGCAGGCGCTGGTCGACGATGCGCTGGCTGCCAAGGCCAAGGGCTTTCGCGGCTCGAAAGTGAAGATCGGCAGGCCGCACGGCTCGGAAGATCTTGCGCGCCTATCGGCGGTGCGCAAGGCGGTAGGCGATGGCTATGAGATCATGACCGACGCCAATCAGGGGTTTTCGATCGATGAAGCGATCCGGCGCGCGGCAAGGCTGCGCGAGCTCGACCTCGCCTGGATCGAGGAGCCACTGCCGGCCGACGACATCGACGGGCATGTGCGATTGTCGAACTCGACGCCGACGCCGATTGCCATCGGCGAGTCGCTCTACTCCATCCGCCATTTCCGCGAATATATGCAGAAAGGCGCCTGCTCGATCGTGCAAGTCGATGTCGGTCGCGTCGGCGGCATCACGCCCTGGCTCAAGATCGCGCACGCAGCGGAGACCTTCGACATCCCGGTCTGCCCGCATTTCCTGATGGAACTGCATGTCAGCCTGACCTGCGCTGTTCAGAACGGCAGATATGTCGAGTACATTCCGCAACTCGACCAATTGACCGGCAAGCGCATACGCATCGAAGATGGCCAGGCGCTGGCGCCGGACGAACCGGGCATCGGCATCGACTGGGACTGGGACGCGGTCAAGGCCGTGAGCATCGCCGAATTCACCACGGCGATCACGAAATAGGAGACGGGCATGCAGCGGATGGGGATGGTTCTGGGGCTGAAGCCGGAAAAAGTCGAGGAGTATGTCCGCCTGCACGCCGCCGTCTGGCCCGACGTGCTGACCATGATCTCGGCCTGCAACATCAAGAACTATTCGATCTACCTGAAGCGGCCGGAGAACCTGCTGTTCAGCACCTTCGAGTACCATGGCACCGACTACGAAGCCGACATGGCCAAGATGGCTGCCGACCCCAGGACACAGGAATGGTGGGCGGTCTGCATGCCTTGCCAGAAACCGCTGGCGACGCGCAAGGAAGGCGAATGGTGGGCTGATATGGACGAGGTCTTCCATCATGACTGAAAGCGGTTTCGACCCTGCCTTGCTCGTACAGTCATGGCCCAAACCCTCCAAGCCCCGGCCGATCGTCACCTTCGGCGCCGGCTCGATTGTCGGGGACGCGCATTTCCCGGCCTACCGGAAGGCCGGCTTTCCCGTCGCTGGGCTCTATGATCCCGATCACACCAAAGCGGAAAAGCTTGCTAGCCAATGGGGCGTGACGGCCTTTCGCACACTTGAGGAAGCGGCCACCGTCGAGGGTGCGATCTTTGACCTCGCGACGCCGCCCACCCGCCATGCCGATGTGCTGAAAGCATTACCTGACGGCGCCGTGGCGCTGATCCAGAAGCCGATGGGCGGCCACCTTGCCGAGGCAACCGAAATCCTCGAGATCTGCCGTTCCAAGAAGCTGCAGGCCGCAGTGAATTTCCAGGGGCGCTTCGCACCGATGATGCTGGCGCTGAAGGATGCCATCGCCAAGGGCTGGCTCGGCGAGATCGTCGACTTCGATGCCTGGCTGGCGTTGGCGACACCGTGGGAGCTGTGGGAGTTCCTGCTCAAGGCACCGCGCGTCGAGATCGCCATGCACTCGATCCACTATCTCGACCTGATCCGGCAGCTGCTTGGCGACCCGCGCGGCGTGCACGCCAAGACGCTCGGCCACCCCAACCATTCGGTGGCGCAGACGCGCACCAGCGCCATTCTCGACTATGGCGACACCGTGCGCTGCGCGCTGTCGATCAACCACGATCACAAGTTCGGTCGCCGGCACCAAGCCTCCGAGTTCCGCATCTGCGGCACCGAGGGCGCTGCCTATCTCAAGCTTGGCCTCAACCTTGACTATCCGCGCGGCGAAGCGGAGGTGCTGGAGATCTACCCGAAAGGCGGAACGGATTGGGTCGCGGTGCCATTGGCCGGAGCATGGTTCCCCGACGCCTTCGTCGGCCGCATGGCCAATGTCCAGCGCTATGCAGCGGGCGAGGACGCAACGCTGATCAGCCCGGTCGAAGATGCCTGGAGCACGATGGCGCTGGTCGAGGCCGCGTATCAGTCGAATGCGGCACCGGCGACGCCGATCGCGGAAAGGCCCTGATGGAACAGATCCAGTATTTCGAGGACTATGAGATCGGCTCGTCCCGCCTTACCAGCGGCCGCACCATCACCGAGACCGACTTCATCGTCCATGCCGGCCACACCGGCGATTTCTTCCCGCACCACATGGACGCCGAGTTCATGAAGACGACGCCATTCGGCCAGCGTATTGCACACGGTACGCTGGTGTTCTCGGTCGGCATCGGGCTGACGGCAACCGTCGTCAACCCTGTCGCCTTTTCCTATGGCTACGACCGGTTGCGCTTCATCAAGCCTGTGTTCATCGGCGACACGATCCGCACACGCACAACCATCGCGGCCCAGGAAGACGATCCCAAGCGGCCAGGTTCAGGACGGGTGATCGAGCGCTGCGAGGTGATCAATCAGCGCGGCGAAGTGGTGCTCGCGGCCGACCACATCTACATCGTCGAACGCAGGCCCGCGCAGGGCTGAGACTCACCACTGTCGATGAGAAGTGGCCCAATCGACATGAGAATCCGAGCCAACCCTCAACCTAGGATTTTCGCGACAGGCCATCTTCCCTGATCGCGCTGACCACCGTCTCGCTTCCTTCGCGAAGATGCTGCCTCAGGATGACTATCGCCTTCTCGCCATTGCGCCGCCGGCAGGCAGCCAGCAGATCGCGGTGCTCCGTCTGCGAGCGGTTGCGATAGTCCAGATTCGACAGCAGGATGCGAACGTAGCGATCGGCCGCATTGTGGTGCGCCTCGATCAGGCCGAGCAATCGATGGTTGCCGCAGGCATCGTAGAGGCGTGGCTCGTCCAGCCCTCCGGGCATTCAGCCAGTCTGCGGCAGGTCGAGCGCGGAGCGGACCCGCCCGACACCACGCTGGTAGAGCATCGCGCCTTGGGCCGGGGCGAGCAGATCGGCATGCGGCGTGAAGTCCATGATGCGCCTGTTGAAGGCGACCTCCCCGCACCCGGGAATCAGGCAGTCGAGCTTTCCCTTCGGACACTGACTGAATTTGCAGAGCCGGCCCAGGTAATTGTCGCTGCCGGGTTCGATCAGAAAGACATCCAACTGGTGATCGGCAACGCTGATCCCTGTTCCCTTCTCAAAGGCCTCGCGCAGGGCAAGCGCGGCGGCGCGGCGCAGTTCGCCGAGGCGTTCCTGCGAGTCGAGCCAGAGTGCCAGATCGAGATCGCTGCATTCATGCCAGACCTCGATCCGTTCGCGCCGGAATTCGCTGAAGCGCGGCACCTCTTTCCAAAGCGGCTTCGCGACGGAGCCGATAACCGCCACCGCCCCCACCTCGCGGAAGCGCGTCCAGGCATCGGTGACGACATCAGCGGCTGCGCGGAACTGCCGCTGGCGTTCCAGCATGTAGCGATTTTGCTCGTCAATCGCCGCGCGCCGCATGTCAGGCCAACAATTTCATGAAATTGCGCTTGCGGCCGAAGCGGTCCTTCACATCGGCTAAATACGCGACATGTTCGGATGCCGTGCGCAGGCTGGCCATGCGGCCGATCAGGTCTGCCGCTTCGGCGTAGGCGCCGTTACCGCCAAACTGGGCCAACTGTTCGACGCGTTCCGCATAAATCTTCAATGCCTCGCGCGGATGCGTGGCTTCACTGGCCTGCGCGAGCTTTTCCTTCAGGCTGCCGGAAGCGCCATGTGCGCGCGTGTTCGCCCACGCCAAGTCAAACTGCTTCTCCTCAATCAGGATGCTGATGAGCAGATCGGCCGGGAAATGCCAAGCGGACTGCTTCTCGCCCGCCAGCCTGGATTGGAGGCGCTCGATTACTCGATCGCGCGCCTCCTTGCCACCCGACTTGCACAGCCGTTGATATAGTTCGAAGCTCGGCGCCTTCTCGAATGCGCGCCACAGATGCGCTTCAGCGTCGGCATCGCGACCGGCTGTGGTCAGCAGGTCGACTGCAAAGAAAACGAGCCGCTCGTCAGGTCGGTCATCCTCGAACATCCACAGGCCATCCTCGGCCCAGCGCAAAGCCTCTTCCGCACGACCTTGCGAGAGGCAGAATTTGGCGATTTGCAGATAGGCTTGCTGTGAGGACAGATGCTTGGCGCGAAGCGCAATGCGCGCCTCCACGTCGCCATCGCGTTCGGCAAAGAAGTCGAGGATTTCCCGGAGCCTGAAATGGTCGCCGGACAATACGTGACCGATCCGATTCTTGCCGGCGGTTGCGGGCAGCTCATTCCAGGCCTCGGTGGCCAGGCGGCGGTATGCTGCCAATCCTTCCTCGCCGAGGATATCGCCATAGCGCCCGGCCGCGCCAGCAAAGGTGTCGTAGTCACCGTTCATCTCGCGTGCGAAAAGGTCACGCGCCAGGGACAAGGGCTCGCAAGGCGCCTCCAAGGCAGCGTTGCAGTGAATTTCGCATGCCCGGTCGAGAAGTGGGGCGCAATGGCCATCGGAATCGTCCACGCCCTCGATAGCAGCCTCGATCCGATCGATGGCTCGCATAGCGAGCCGCATGACGATGGCCGCATGCTTGCTCGAGACCGAGGCGATCACGTCGAGCGCCTCGTCCACGCCTTGGGCCCAGTTGGACGCCTCGCGGTAGTCTACGAAGCCATTCGTGGCGGTTGCGCCGTCAATCATCTTGCCGAGACGCGCCTCGAGAGTCCTCTCGTCACCATGTGTAGCGAGCGCGGCCATTTCGAGCTTACGCAACAGGATCGGGTCGCGCTCGGCAAAATCCATGATCATCTCGACGAGCGTCGCGATGTCCTTGCTCTCCAGATGTTGGCGAATGCCCGCGAAGACGTCGAGGCTTTCCGCCTCAGCGTCGCTGACTACCGCATTTGCCGCTAGCGCTGTTGCCACCAAATGCTTGCAATAGCCCCAATCCTCGAAGGCGCGGCAGGAACACGTGCCGTCGACCGACTCTGCACGCCCCATAAGCTCAACGCGATAGTCCTCCGTGCCGGCAACCTGCGCCAGCACGCGCTTCGGCCCGACGGTCAGCAGTCGCACCAGCCCGTCACGCCAATAGGCCTCGCCGCGCAAGTACACCTTGTTGCCGACAAGGTCGTGCAGGGCATCGACATCGAAACGGGGACGACTGTTCTTGCGGTTCATAGTGGCGGCTGGAGCCTCGAGTCAGCCGAGATGAGACGCAGGGCCTCGTCCAACGTAACGGTCGAATGCAGCCGCCACCATGTTCCGGTGTGCCTGTGCCACATGAGGTCGAACCGGGTCTCGGCGAGATGCTCCTCCACATGGTCGAGCCGGGCGAAGGGAGCGTTGAATTCTTCACCGTCATACGAACGGTAGCGCGCGGAGAAACCGTATTTGCTTCCTCGCCACTTGCCGAAAATGTCTAACGGATGGTCGAGCCGATTCGGCTGGCCGTGGATTAACCGTGGCTTCAGAACATCGGCGATGAAACGCTCGCAGTCGGCGGCGATGGCCAGCTTCTCGTCGGCCGAAAGTTTCTTGACCCACACCATCGCGTTCCCGCTATCGCCGCCAAGAGCGCTGTGGTGCTGCCCTCAGCCATGCGGCTATCGCCGTTTATGATAATCGACCGATCCGGTGAGGCAATCCTTTTGAGGCAAGATGCCTCCGAATTTGCGGAACTGCCCGATGGTCTCTTCGCATTCGGCGGCTGCGGATCTTTCAGCCAACTTCTCTCACGCCAGCCACTCTCTCACCGCCGGGCGAGCGAGAACCGCGCGCATCCGCTCTTCGGCGTCGGCAACAGCCAGCGCCATCGGCGCGCGGGTCGGGCCGCAATCGACGCCGATGATGCGGAAGGCCGCTTTCATGCCCGGCAGGACGCCGGTTTCCAGCAGCACCTCAACGAAGTCCTGCGATACTATCTGCAGCACTTTCGCCCGTGCCAGATCGTCGGCGCGGATCGCCTGGTCAATCGCCAGGTACAGCCTGCCGAGCAGATTGTAGGTGGTGCCGATGCCGCCATCGGTGCCGAGCATGCCGGCGGCGGCATAGATCTCGTCGAAGCCGTAGTAGAACAGCTTTTGCGGCTGCCGCTTGCGCAGCAGCGAATATTTGAACAGGTCGGTGGAGGTGTATTTGATGCCGATGACATTGCGCAGATCGAGCAGTCGGACCAGCAGGTTGAGCGGCAGCGGCCGGCCGGTGCGCAAGGGGATTTCGTAGACGATCAGCGGCAGGTCCGTCGCCGCCGCCAGCGCCTGGTAGTAGCCAAAGACCTCTTCGTCGGAGAATGGATAGGAATGCGGCGGCAGCGCCGACAGCGCGTGATAGCCGAGCTTTTGCGCCTGCCGTGCCAAGCGGATGGAATCGCGCAGGTTCGGCATGCCGACATGAGCGATCAGCCTGGTGCCGGTGCTTGCAGCACTGGCGAACACCACCTCTTGCTGAACCAGCAATTCGTCCGCCGTCAGCAGGCCGGATTCGCCGCTGCTGCCGCCGACATAGAGCCCGGCCAGGCCCTGGCGCAGGACGTAGTCGTTGATGTTGCGCTGGCGCTGCGGATCGAATTCGCCGGCATCGCTTAGTCCGGTCATCAAGGCGGCATACATGCCCGCCAATTCCTTGGTCATTTGGGAATCCTCAGTCCGTTCGGAAATTTCATTGTGTGGCCTCGCCTGCATGGTGGCAGGCGACGAGATGTTTCCCGGCGATGGATGAGCCGAAATCGCGCACCTCCGGCGTCACCCGCGTGCAGATGTCGCTCGCCATCGGACAGCGCGGATGAAAATGGCAACCGGGCGGCGGCTTCGACGGATCGGGCACCGCACCGCCCAGCACGATGCGCCGGCGTGTACCGCCGGCCTTGGGGTCGGGCACCGGGATCGCCGACAGCAGCGCGCGTGTATACGGGTGCAGCGGCCTGCCGAACACCCCTGCCGTGGTGCCGATCTCGACGATCCGGCCCAGATACATCACCGCGACACGGTCGCTGAGATAGCGAATCATCGACAAATCATGACCGATGAACAGATAGGTCAGCCCGAGGCGCGCCTTGAGGTCGTCCAGCAGATTGACGATCTGCGCCTGGATGGAGACGTCGAGCGCCGAGATCGGCTCGTCGGCAATAATGAATTTTGGATTGGCCGCCAGAGCGCGGGCAATGCCGACACGCTGGCGCTGGCCACCGGAGAGCTCTAACGGGTAGCGGTCGCGCAGCGCTTCCCGCAAGCCGACCAGCGCCAGCAATTCACTGACGCGGGCATCGCGCGAGGCGCGCGTGCCGATCTTCTGCGCACGCAGCCCCTCGCCGATAATGCGCCCGACCGTCATGCGCGGGTTGAGCGATCCGAACGGGTTCTGGAAAACCATCTGCATGTCGCGGCGGCGCAGCTTGAGCTGCTCGCCTGTCGCAGCGGCATAGTCCCTGCCCTCGAAGACGATGCTGCCGGCGCTCGGCGGCTCGAGCCCGAGCACCGCGCGGCCGGTCGTCGACTTGCCGCAGCCGCTTTCACCGACCAGCGCCAGAGTCTCGCCGCGCATCACCTTGAAACTCACCCCATCGACGGCATGCACGGCGCCGACCTGTCGCCTGAGCACACCGCGCCGAATGGGAAAATGCACCTTGAGATCGGCGACGACGAGCAGCGGTTCTTGCTGGAGCGTCGCAGCCGGTGCCGCGCTTGGCGCGGCTGCCGGCGCACGCGGCGATCGCTCGACTTGCCGCCAGCGCCAGCATGCGGCGGTGTGGCCGGCGCCGACCGTTTCCAGTGGCGGTTTCTGCTCGCGGCAGCGCGCCTCGGCATAATCGCAGCGCGGCGCGAAGGCGCAGAAGGTCGGCGGCAGGGTGACGTTGGGCGGCGCGCCCTTGATCGGCACCAGCCTTGTGTTTGCCGCCGTCAGCGACGGAATCGAATTCAACAAGCCGATCGTGTAGGGGTGCGTTGTTGCCGAGAACAGCTCGTCGACCGGCGCGCATTCGACGATCGAGCCCGCATACATCACCACGACGCGATCTGCGAAGCCGGCAACGAGGCTGAGGTCATGGCTGATCCAGATGATCGCCATTCCGAGCTGTCTCTGCAGGCGAGCGACCAGCTCGACGATCTGTGCCTGGATGGTGACATCGAGTGCCGTGGTCGGCTCGTCGGCGATCAGGATCGACGGCTTGCAAACCAAGGCCATGGCGATGCCGATGCGCTGCAATTGCCCGCCGGAGAACTGGTGTGGAAAGGCGCGCATGCGCTGCGGCGCGTTGGCAATGCCGACGAGATCCAGCATGTCGAGCGCCTGGCGCTGTGCTTGTGGCTGGCTCAGGCCCTGGTGCTCGCGCAGCGCCTCGGTCAGCTGCAGGCCGATGGTCAGCACCGGGTTCAGCGACGACATCGGATCCTGGAAGATCATGGCGATGTCGCGGCCGCGGATCTGGCGCAGTTCGCTGTCGGGCATGGCCAGCAGATCGCGGCCTCGAAACAACGCACGGCCGGAGGTGACCCGGCCGGGAGGCTTGCGGATCAGGCCTATCAGCGTCTGCACGGTGACCGACTTGCCGGAGCCGCTTTCGCCGACGATGGCCAGCGACTCGCCTTCGGCAAGATCGAAGGAGACGTCGTTGACGGCATAGACGGAGCTGCCTTTGGGGCCGAATTCGACGCTTACGCCTTGTACGGAAAGCACAGCTTGCTGTCCTATCCCCTTTGCAGCCCTGTCGACGTCAAGTGTGTCGATGCCCGTCATTTGGCGCCCCCACCCATGATGTGCTGCGGGTCGAGCGCGTCGCGCAGGCCGTCGCCGACGAAGTTGATGCTGAGCACGGCCATCGCGATCATCGCGCCGGGCGGGATCCACATCCAGGGCTGGCTCTCGAGGATCGACAGCGTGCGGGCATCGCGCAGCATGTTGCCCCAGCTGGCCGCCGGCGCCTGCGCGCCGAGGCCGAGGAAGGACAGCGAGGCTTCGAGCAGGATGACGGTGGCGACGTCGAGCGTGATCGCCACCAGGATCGGGCCCAGCACGTTGGGCAATATGTGTTCGAGAATGATGACCGACGGCGAAGTACCGAGCGAGCGCGCGGCGAGGACGAATTCCTGGTTGCGCAGCGCCAGGATCTCGCCGCGCGTCAGCCGGGCGATGGACGGCCAGCTGAGCAGGCCGATCACCACCATCGTGTTGAAGATGCTCGGGCCGACCACTGCGACGAAGGCGATGATGATGACCAGGCGCGGAAAAGTCAGCACCATGTCGATCAGGCCCATCAGCAAGAGGTCGACCTTGCCGCCGAAATAGCCAGCAATGCAGCCGACGAAGATGCCTATTGCCGCCGAGATCGCCACCGCGGCGAAGCCGACCGTCAGCGAGATGCGGCCGCCATAGAGGATGCGGGCAAAGATGTCGCGGCCGGTGCCGTCGGTGCCCAGCCAATGCACGCCGCCCGGCGGCTGGTTGCGGCCGCGCAGGTCGATGTCGTTGGGGCCGTAGTGAGCTATCAGCGGCGCCAGCATGCAGGCGAGCACGATGATGGCGAGCATGATCAGCCCGAGCGTCGCCAGACGGTGATTGAGGAAACGGCGGACCGCCTCGGCCCACAGGCCGCGCGAGACGCCGACAGCGATCGTTACATCGGCGGCGGTGACGTCAGTCATAGCTCACCCGCGGGTCGAGCACGCTGTAGGCAAGGTCGGTCGCAAGGTTCGCCAGCATGACGATGATGGCGGTGAGCAGCACATAGCCCATGATGACCGGGCTATCCCTGTTGACCACCGCATCGATAAACATCAGGCCGATGCCCGGCCACTGGAAGATCGTCTCGATCACCACCGAGCCGCCGAACAGCGTCGGCAAAGCGAGGCCGAAGACAGTGACCAGCGGGATCAACGCGTTGCGCAGACCGTGGCGCAGCGTGATCGTGCTTGGCCGCAGGCCCTTGGCCTTGGCGGTGCGCATATAGTCCTGGTTCAGCACGTCGAGCATGCCGGCGCGGGCATAGCGCATGAAGATGGCGGCGCGGAACAAAGCAAGTGCTGCCGCCGGCAGGATCAGGTGCCTGAGATTGTCGAGGAGCGAGAAGTTGTCGCCCGCCGTCGAGATGCCCGACGACGGCAGCCAGCGCAGTTCAAGCGCAAAGACGTAGACGAGCAGCAGCCCCATGAAGAAATCCGGGATCGACACGCCGACGAAGCCGCCCAGCGTCAGCGAATAGTCGGTCAACTTGTATTGCCGGAGCGCCGAGATCACGCCCAGCGTGGTGCCGATGAGGAAGGCGACGAGCAGTGCCACCGCCATCAGCTCCAGCGTCATCGGCAGGCGCTCGCCGATGATATCGCCGACGCTGCGACCGTTGACGAAGGAGCGGCCGAGATTGCCGTGCAGGATCTGGCCGATCCAGTTGAGGTATTGGATGTAGAACGGCTGGTCGAGGCCGAGCTCGCCGCGCCGCATCGCGATCAGCGCCTCGCTCGACGGCGCCTCCGCCGTGATCATCGCCAGCACGGCGTCGCCCGGCATGGCATGCGCGATCGCGAAGACTATGACGGTGACGCCGAACAGCACCGGGATGCTGAGCAGCAGCTTGCGCATGAGATAGCTGAGCACCGGCTTCTCCTATCGCTGAAGGCGGCTGTTGAGGCGGTTGGTCATGAGGTTCCACCTCATGACCAACCGATGAGGGCGTCTACGCAGCGGCCTATTTTGCCACTTCCCACTTCTCGACTTCGTTGTAGACCGGGTGGTTGAAGATCACGAGCGGCTGCTCCTTGAAGTGCTGCGCCAGGCCAACGATGCGGTTGTTGAAAGCCAGCGGCCGCACCTCGTTCCACAGCCAGGCCTTGGGCAGCTCCTCGTTGAGGATGCGTGACGCTTCCTGGTAACTTTCGGCACGCACGGCTCGGTCGGTCGATTCCAGCCCCTTGTTGAACAGTTCATCGACCTTGGTATTGCAATAGCCCATGCTGAGTGGTTTTGCGCCGCAGACGACGACCGGCGAACCGAGCGAGGGATCGAGCCCCATACCGTTGGCGAAAAAGCCCATCTGGAAGCTGCCGTCGGCATAGGTCTGGTTGATTGCCGCCGGATCGAGCAGGCGCGGCTGGATGTTGACGCCGACTGCGGCCAGATAGCTCTGGATGGCGGTGACGGTGTCGACATTCATCTGGTCGGAATAGTAGTAGATGAAATCGACCGGCTGGCTGCCGTCCCAGCCCGCGTCGGTGAGCAATTGCTTGGCCTTGTCGGGATTGTAGTCGTAGGGCTCGAGGTCCTTGGCGCGTGCCCAATCCTGCGGAAACAGCGTGTTCGACAACTCGCCGGCGCCCTGCTTGACCGTCTCGATGATGGCCTTGCGGTCGATGGCGTAGAGCATCGCTTGACGCACCCGCACGTCGGCAAAGCGCTTGTTCTCCAGGTTGAACTGCAAGTAGGTCGGCAAGCCGGCGGAGAATTTCGGCAGCACCGTCAAATAGTCGAGCTTCTGCAGCCGGGCGAGTTCGGAGATGGGCACGCCACCGCCCTCATAGGACATGGCGTCGACCTCCTGCGTTTCGAGTGCGGCGATGATCGGCGGCACGTCCTTGTAGATCTGGTAGATGATGCGCTCGAGCTTCGGCGCACCGAGGAAATAGTCGGGATTGCGGTCGACCTCGACATACTGATCGCTTTCGTATTTCTTCCAGATAAACGGGCCGGTGCCGACGCGGTTGACCCAGAAGGCGTTGCCCTTGATATCGCCGGGCGCGACCTTGCCGAGGATGTGTTCGGGAAAGATGCTGATCGCGATAAGCTGCAGCTCGACCCAGAGAGGCTTGGCGCTGTCGAGTTCAATCTGGACGGTCGCGTCGTCAAGCGCCTTGACCCCGGCAAGCGAGGAGGCCGAGCCATCCTGGAAAGCCTTGTATCCGGCCACCGAGCCGAGCTTCTGCGCCCAAGGCGAGCCAACCTTGGGGTTGGCGTAGAGGTTGAGGCTGAACACCACGTCCTTGGCGGTGAAGGGCGTTCCGTCATGCCATTTGACGCTATGGCGCAGGCTGAAGACATAGGTCTTGCCGCCATCGGGCGTCTTCCAGCTTTCGGCCAGCATCGGTTGCACGCCATCGCCCGTCCATTTGATGTGGACCAGTCCCTGCAGCACGGTCTCGTCGAGCCGGTGGCCGCACGTGGTGTGCAGCGTTCCCATCTCGATGCAGCCGGTGCGCACGGCGGAACGGAACGTGCCGCCCTCCTCGGCCTTGGCGATCACTGCGGCAAACATCAGCGCCATCGCCGGCACAAGGCTCATCAGCAGTCGTCTCATGGAATTCTCCTCCCATTGCTTTCCGCCGGCCGAAATCGGGGCGATGCCCCTGCTCCAGGCCTGCTCCCG
This sequence comes from Mesorhizobium sp. M0047, assembly GCF_040323315.1. Taxonomy (NCBI): domain Bacteria; kingdom Pseudomonadati; phylum Pseudomonadota; class Alphaproteobacteria; order Hyphomicrobiales; family Phyllobacteriaceae; genus Mesorhizobium; species Mesorhizobium sp. M0047. Next base: position 212,388 of record NZ_JAMYUW010000004.1, read on the forward strand.
CGTCAGACCCTCGCCTGCCGCGCCGACCGCCGCGCCATTGGCCGGCGGCGACCTCCTCCAACCCTTCGGTTCCGCAAGTCCTCGCTTGCGGCAACTGGTCTAATAGCTTAAAAGGTAGACCATGCACAATATGCCGGTTCGAAAAAAATTGTCCGATGAAGTCCGCCTCCGCCTGGAGGAGATGATCCGCGACGAGGTCTATGCGGTCGGCGCCTCGCTGCCGTCCGAACGCGACCTGATGTCGATGTTCGATGTCGGGCGCCCCTCGGTGCGCGAGGCGCTGTTTGCGCTGGAGAAAATGGGGTTGGTGCGCATCAACAGCGGCGAGCGGCCGAAGGTGACGCGGCCGACGTCGAAAAACATGCTGGAGCAGTTGACCGGCACGGCCCATCTGTTGATGGACCAGCCCGACGGCATCGGCCATTTCGAGCAGCTGCGGCTGTTCCTCGAAGTTTCGATCGCGCGCCATGCCGCCGAGGTGGCGACGCGCGAACAGGTCGATGCGCTGGCGGCGGCTCTTGCCGAGAACGAGCGCGCCATCCCGCGCGCTCGCGCCTTCGCCATCACCGATGTGGCGTTTCACCGGGTGTTGACCGCGATTCCCGGCAACCCGATCTTCCTCACCGCGCATGAAGCGCTGGTGGAATGGCTGATCAACCAGCGCATCCACATGGCCAACACCGAGGTGGAGAACCGCAGGAGCTTTGCCGGCCATAAAGCCGTGTTCGAGGCCATCGAGCGGCACGACCCGGAAGCTGCCGGCCGAGCGATGCGCGAGCATCTGGAAAACGCCCGGCGCAAGTTCAATTCGGGTCAGGCGAAACCCGACTAGGCTCGCCTGTCTTCACACTAGATCTTCACGCCGTCATCCTCGGTATTTGCACAGTGATTGGTCGGGCCGCGTCAGAAAGCGACCTTGTCGCCGCCTTTCAATGACAGGATTTCACGTGCCTCGTCGGGCGTCGCCACTTCCATGCCGAGCCCTTCGATGATCTTGCGGGCTAGAAGCACTTGTTCTGCGTTCGATTTGGCAAGCTTGCCCTTGCCCGCCCACAGGCTGTCCTCCAACCCAACGCGGATGTTGCCACCGAGTGCGGCTGATTGCGCGGCGATACGCAGTTGGCTGGCGCCGGCGCCCAGCACCGACCAACGGAACTGGTCGCCGAACAACCGGTCGGCCGTGCGCTTCATATGAGCCACGTCTTCGGGATGCGTGCCGATACCGCCAAGCAGCCCGAACACCGACTGCACGAAGAAAGGCGGTTTCACCAGCCCACGGTCGGCGAAATGGGAAAGGTTGTAGAGATGGGCGATGTCGTAGCATTCGAATTCGAAGCGCGTGCCATTGTCGTAGCAGGTCGCCAGGATGTACTCGATGTCCTTGAACGAGTTGCGGAAGACGAGGTCGCGCGTCGCTTCCAGATGCGGCTTTTCCCAGTCGAACTTGAAGGTCTCGTATTTGTCGGCGAGGTGATAGAGCCCGAAATTGATCGAACCCATATTAAGCGAGGCGACCTCGGGCTTGAACTGGGCGGCCGGGCGCACACGCTCCTCGACCTTCATGTAGGGGCTGCCGCCGGTGGTGATGTTGATGGCGGCTTTGGTGCCTTGCTTGACGCGTGGCAGGAAGCGGGCGAAGGCCTCCGGCGTCTGGTCGGGCTTGCCGGTCTCCGGGTCGCGAGCATGCAGATGCAGGATCGCGGCACCGGCTTCCGCCGCGGCGATCGCCTCCGAGGCAATCTGGTCGGGTGTGATCGGCAAATAGGGCGACATGGTCGGCGTGTGGATCGCGCCCGTCACCGCGCAGGTGATGATGACCTTGCCCTTGGTCTGCTGGACGCCGGGCTTGCGGGTCGTCTCGATCATTGTCCATACTCCTGGTCCGATTTTTTCTTGTGCGCCGCCAGCGCCATCAGCCGGCGGTCGCGCCATACCTGCCGCTCGCCGAGGTTCTCGCGCGGCAAGCGTTCGCGGCGGTCGGCTTCGACGGTCTTCATCACCTCGCCCGCCCAGTCGACGCGGCGCAGCATCTGCGGAAATATGTTCGAATATATCGACTGATAGCGCTCGACATAGTCGCGCACGCCGCCGGGCGCGTTCAGATCGATTGTCTCGAACGGACCCATGAATGACCAGCGCAGCGCCAGTCCGTCGCGGATGCCGATGTCGACATCCTCGACACTGGCGTAACCGTCGGCGACAAGCCGGAACGCTTCCTCAAGCAATGCGCCTTGCAAGCGGTTCATGATGAAGCCGTCGAGCTCGCGCTTCATCACGAGCGGCGCGTGGCCGGCATCGATGAGGAAGGCGCGGGTCCTTTCCAACGCCTCGGCGGACGTCCACGGCGCCGGCACGACCTCGGCTGCCGGAATGAGATAGGGCGGATTGATTGGATGCACGACCAGGCAGCGATGGCGCCCTTGCAGATGGTCGGTGAATTTCGATGGCAAGAGCGCCGAGGTGGAGCTGGCGATGATCGTTTGCGGATCGGCAAGCCTGTCGATCAGAGAGAATACGCCACGTTTCACCTCCAGGTTTTCGGGCGTGTTCTCCTGGACATGGGCTGCACCGGCCAGCGCCTCCGCCAACTCGGCGACGATTGCGATCCGGCCGACCACGGCGTCGACCGCCTGTCCTCGCAGGAGGTCGTTCCTAGCGAGATCGCCAAGCACGCCGGCAATGTAGTCGCGGGCGCCGCCAGTCGCGGCGGGCGACTGATCCCACATCCGCACATTATGGCCGGCACGGGCAAAGCTGATCGCCCAGGCTCGCCCGATGAACCCGGTTCCGACAATCGCGACATTGGCCATGGACTATTCCTCAGAGTGTTTCGACATTGCCGTCGACGCCGAGCGACTGGCCGGAAATGTTGATCCCCGCATCGGAGAGCAGGAAGGCGACCATCGCGGCGACATCATAGGGGCTGGTCATGCGGCGCAGCGAGATGTTCTGCAGATAGCGATCCCTCATCTCCTCATGGCTGATGCCGACCTGCTTGGCACGTGCCGAGATGACGCCTTCGATGCGCGGCCCCTCGATGATGCCGGGTAGGATGGCGTTGACCCTTATGCCATGCGGCCCGAGCTCCTTGGCGAGACTCTGCGTGAAACCGATGACACCGAACTTCGCCGCCGAATAAGGCGTGCGGAAGGCGTAGCCATGCCGGCCGGCCGCCGACGACATCGAGACAATCGAGCCGCCGCCCGCTGCCTTGATCAGCGGTACCGCGCGCCGGGCACACAGGAACTGGCCGGTCAGGCAGATGTCGATGCAATGTCGCCAGTCCGCCGGATCGATCTCCTCGACACCGCCGGTCGGTCCGGCAATGCCGGCATTGTTGATCAGCGCATCGAGACCGCCGAGCTTTTCCTTAACGGCCTCGAAAAGCCGGTCGACGTCGTCGTCACGCGAGACATCGGCCTTGATCGCGGCGACCAGATCGATCTTGCCGGGAGCCGCGGCCAGCGCTTCGTCAGAAATGTCGCAGACTATGATGCGAGCGCCGAGCCGCGACAGCGTGTCGGCTATGGCAAACCCGATGCCTCCAGCGCCTGCCGTCACCAGCACGCGCTGGCCTTTCAGCCCGGTCAAAAAGTCGTTCTGCATGCAACAGCTCCAGCGAGATTCCTGGCTATATGGAAACGGACACTGGCGTGGGTACGCGATCCGCGCAAGTGAGAGCCGGTCGAGCCTACGGGCAACGGGGGACGCGCGACCGGAGACCGGCGGTCATGACCTGGGCATTCACCGTTATCGGATTGCCAAGGTATGGTAGTGTGATTATACCAGTTGATAAGCTGACGACGGGCAATGCCGTCGGATGAGACCAGGAGTAGTGGCCAGATGACAACGATTGCGCTGTTCGGTGCCGGCGGGAAAATGGGTTACCGCCTGTCGACCAATTTTCGCGGATCACCCTACACGATACGCCATGTCGAGGTCAGCGAGGCCGGCCGCGAACGGCTGAAGACCGGACTGGGTTTCGATGCAGTGAGCGCCGACGAGGCGCTCAAGGGCGCCGATGTGGTGATCCTGGCCGTTCCGGATACGCATATCGGCAAAGTGGCGACCAGCATCGAGAGCCAACTGGCGCCGGGCACGATGGTGGTGGTGCTCGACGCGGCGGCACCTTTCGCCGGTCATCTGCCGAACCGGCCGGACCTCACCTATTTCGTCACTCACCCCTGCCATCCACCGATCTTCAATGACGAGACCGACATGGCGGCCAAGAAGGATTATTTCGGCGGGGTCAAGGCCAAGCAGCATATGGTCAGCGCCTTGATGCAGGGACCGGAAGAGGATTACGCCAAGGGCGAGGCGATCGCGAAAATCATCTGGGCGCCGGTCATGCGCTCGCACCGCGTCAGCGTCGAACAGATGGCGCTGCTCGAGCCCGGCCTTTCGGAGACGGTCTGCGCCTCGCTGCTGGTGGTCATGAAGGAGGCCGTCGACGAGGTCGTGGCACGCGGCGTCGACAAGCAGGCGGCGCTCGACTTCCTGCTCGGCCATATGAACGTGCTCGGCGCCGTCATCTTCGGCGAGACCAAGGGCGTGTTCTCGGACGCCTGCAACAAGGCGATCGAATTCGGCAAGCCGGTTCTGATGCGTGACGACTGGAAGCGCGTCTTCGAGCCGGAAGAGATCGCCGCCAGCATTCAGCGCATCACCTGACAGACGACAGGCGCTTGCCATCGCGCCTCGATGTGCCTGCGTACTGTTTTCCGGCGTCCAGTTTGCGATCATCAGGTACATATCACCTGAATTTGTGGTTGACTCATCATACCAGTTGGCTTAGCTGTTCTTGGCTCGGATCGACAAGGTTTCGCAGGGAGTCGAAGCCTTGGCGAGGGGAGGATGGCCGGGGAGCAACGATCCGTGGAGGGGAAGCCATCGACGGCTTTGGCCCGAAAGCGATCTGCCGACCGCGCCGCTGACGAATTCGAATGCCGAGGCCTTGGTTGACCAAGGCAATTTTTCAAAAGGGAGGACTTCATGAAACTCACACGCAGAATGACGCTTGCGGCTTTCGCCGGCATGCTGGCGCTTGGCACGGCGATGCCCGCCTACGCGGCGGATCTCATCGCCATCATCACACCCTCGCACGACAATCCGTTCTTTAAGGCGGAAGCAGTCGGCGCCGAGGCCAAGGCCAAGGAACTCGGCTACGAGGCGCTGGTCCTCGTCCATGACGATGACGCCAACAAGCAGTCGGAGCTGATCGACACCGCGATCGGTCGTGGCGCCAAGGCGATCATCCTCGACAATGCCGGCGCCGACGCCACAGTCGCCGCCGTACAGAAGGCCAAGGATGCGGGAATCCCGTCCTTCCTGATCGATCGCGAGATCAACGCCACCGGCGTCGCCGTGGCGCAGATCGTCTCCAACAACTATCAGGGCGCCCAACTCGGCGCGCAGGAATTCGTCAAGCTGATGGGCGAGAAGGGCAATTTCGTCGAGCTGGTCGGCAAGGAATCCGATACCAATGCCGGCATTCGCTCCAAGGGCTATCACGACGTCATCGACGACTATCCGGATCTGAAGATGGTCGCGCAGCAGTCGGCCAACTGGAGCCAGACGGAAGCCTATTCCAAGATGGAATCGATCCTGCAGGCCAACCCCGACATCAAGGGCGTCATCTCCGGCAACGACACGATGGCGATGGGCGCCCATGCAGCACTTGCCGCCGCGAACCGCAAGGATGTCATCGTCGTCGGCTTCGACGGATCGAACGACGTGCGCGACTCCATCACCTCGGGCGGCATCAAGGCGACCGTCCTGCAGCCGGCCTTCGCGCAGGCGCAGATGGCGGTCGAGCAGGCCAACGACTTCATCAAGAATAAGAAGTCGCCGGCCAAGGAAAAGCAGCTGATGGACTGCGTTCTGGTCAATGGCGACAATGCCGCCAAGCTTGAGACCTTCGCGCTGACCAACTGAGCCAGCGTGATTTGAACAGCGAGGGGCGAATTTCGGTTCGCCCCTCGCCGCCATTTTCTGTGGGCCGACCACCACCAGCTGAACAACAGGCCATCATGCTGAACACCAAGCCGAACTGGCCGATCCTTGCCGTGATGATCGGCATCAGCCTGACCGCCTGCAAGATCCTGCCGACGAAATCGGCAGACGGCGGAAGTGCGCCCGCCTTCGATCCGGACAAGATGGTGGAAGAGATATGGGCGGCGAAGGTCGTGCCTTATCTCGAACAGAAAGCCGGACCGTTTCCGCAAGTTCACACACTGGCGACAACCGATGCCGCTTCTGCCGGCGCCAAATACGGCAATCCGAACAAGCAGGCGAACGCACCGTGGACCTTCGCGGTCCGCGTGGAGGGCAAGATCGTTGCTGCGAACATGCAGTCCCGCGCGGCGACGGTCGACATCGATGTCGACGGCGATGGCAAGGCCGATGCGCGGGTGCAGATCGGACCGGCGGTGCGCGGCACCGCGCTGCGCGACAGCCTGGACTTCATCCAGTTCAACGACTTCACCAACCAGATCGACTTCGCCCAGTTCGGCAAGGCGTTCAACAACCATGCCGACAAGATGGTGCTGTCCAAGCTGCCGCGCGACGCGCTGGAGGGCCGAAGCGCCAAGGTCCTCGGCGCCTATACGCTGGGCAGCGGCCAGGACCTGCCGCTGGTCACGCCGGCGGAGGCAGAGATCGGGCCGAAGCCATGAGCGCGGCCGGAGAGCGCGACATCATCCTGAAACTGGAGGACGTCTCCAAGGTCTATTCCGGAACCGTTGCGGTCAAGCGCGCCAATTTCGAGGTACGCAAGGGCGCCGTCAACGTGCTGGTCGGCGAAAACGGCGCCGGCAAGTCGACGCTGATGAAGATCATCGCCGGCGTCGAACGGCCGACAGCCGGCCGCATACTGCTGGAGGGCGAAGAGGTGTCCTTCTCGTCGTCCGGCGATGCGGTGAACCGCGGCATCGGCATGGTGTTCCAGGAACTGAACCTGTTCGGCAATATGAGCGTCGCCGAGAACATTTTCGCCACCCGCGAAATCACCAACCGGTTCGGCAAGATCGACCGCAAGGAGCAGGAGCGCCGCGCGGCGGAATTTCTGGAACGCCTGCAAGCCGGTATACGGCCCGACATGCTGGTCGAGGATCTGCGCATCGGCCAGCAGCAGCTGGTCGAGATCGCCAAGGCGGTATCGCTCGACGCTCGTATTCTGATCATGGACGAGCCAACCTCGGCGCTGAGCGCGGCGGAAGTCGAAATCCTGTTCAAGGTGATCGCCGACCTCAAGGCACGCGGCGTGGCCATCGTCTACATCTCGCACCGGCTGGACGAGTTGATCCGCATCGGCGACTACATCACCGTGCTGCGCGACGGCCGCGTCACCGGCCAGGAGGAGATGAAGAACGTCGACACGCGATGGATCGTGCGGCAGATGATCGGCTCCGACGCCAAGGACTTCGCCAAGGCGGACGGCCACCTTCCGGGCGAAGAAATCTTCCGCGCCGAGAACATCTGCCTGCCACGCGCCACCGGCGGGCTTGCCGTCGACCATGTCTCGCTGTCGCTGCGTACCGGCGAGATCCTCGGCATCTACGGCCTGATGGGCGCCGGACGCAGCGAATTGTTCGACTGCATCATGGGCCGCCACGGTCATTCGACGGGTGCGATCTTCATTGGCGGCAAAAAGGTCAAGGAACGTGACACGACGCGGCGCATCCGGCGCGGGCTGGCACTGATCCCCGAGGACCGCCAGCGCGAAGGGCTGGTGTCGATCCTCTCGGTCGCCAGCAACCTGACGCTGGCCAGCCTGTCGCGATTTGCCAGCCTGTTCCATATCCGTGGCGCCGACGAAAGGCAGGCGGTGACACAGATGGTGCGGGAACTCGCGATCAAGGTCGCCGACCCGGCGCAGGAGGTTTCGTCACTGTCTGGCGGCAACCAGCAGAAGGTGGTGATCGGCAAGGCGCTGCTCACCGGACCCAAGGTGCTGTTGATGGACGAGCCCAGCCGCGGCATCGATGTCGGCGCCAAGGCCGACGTCTTCCGGACCATGCGCAAACTGTCCCGCGACGGCTTGGGGATTCTTTTTGCGACCTCCGATCTCGACGAGGTCATGGCATTGTCCGACCGCATTGCGGTGATGAGCAACGGAAAACTGACTGGCATGTTCGATCGCACTGAAGCGACGGAGGCGGCACTCGTCGCCGCATCGGCGCTTGGCCACGGACCGGCCGCACACAAGGAGAGCATCGCCCATGACTGACATCCCAGCCAAGGCGGCAGCTCCCTCCGCGCCCAGCGGCTCCGTGCTGTTGACGCTGATGAAGCTCAGGACCTTCATCGCGCTGATCGCCGTCCTGATCTTCTTCTCGATCGCGGCGCCGAATTTCCTGTCGACCGCCAATCTGATCCTGATGTCGAAGCATGTGGCGCTGAACGCGTTCCTGGCGATGGGCATGACCTTCGTCATCATCACCGGCGGCATCGACCTTTCGGTCGGCTCGATCGTCGGTCTGTGCGGCATGGTGGCCGGCTATCTCGTGCTCAACGGCATCGACCTGCAGATCGGCTACACCATCTATTTCAACGTTTTCGAGATCGCGCTGATCACGCTTGCGGTCGGCATATTGATTGGCGCCGTCAACGGGTTGCTGATCACCAAGCTGAATGTCGCGCCGTTCATCGCCACGCTGGGCGTCCTCTATGTCGCGCGCGGCCTGGCACTGCTGTCGTCGGACGGCCGCACCTTCCCGAATCTCGTCGGCAAGCCGGAGCTTGGAACCACCGGTTTCGGTTTTCTCGGCGCCGGCCGGCTGCTTGGCCTGCCGGTGGCGATCTGGATCCTGATCGTCGTTGCACTGGGGGCCGCCTATCTCGCCAAGTACACACCGCTCGGGCGCCACATCTTTGCCGTCGGCGGCAATGAACGCGCGTCGCGGATTTCGGGCGTCCGTGTCAACATGGTGAAGATGTTCGTCTATATGTTCTCAGGTTTCTGCGCGGCGATCGTCGGCCTGATCATCTCGTCCGAGCTGATGGCCTCGCATCCCGCGACAGGCGAAAGTTTCGAGCTCAACGCCATTGCGGCGGCGGTGCTCGGCGGCACCTCGATGTCGGGCGGCCGCGGCACGATCGGCGGCACCATCGTCGGCGCGTTCGTCATCGGCATTCTTTCGGACGGATTGGTGATGATGGGTGTGAGTTCGTTCTGGCAAATGGTGATCAAGGGCCTCGTCATCATCGTCGCCGTCGTCGTCGACCAGGCGCAGCGGCGTCTGCAGAGCCGCGTAACGCTGATGCAAATGGCAAAGGCGGGCTGATCATGGCGGAGCTGCGGGGAGCGCTGATCGGCTGCGGCTTCTTTGCCGTCAACCAGATGCATGCCTGGCGCGACATAGCGGGCGCCTCGATCGTCGCCATCTGCGACCGCGATCCGGAACGGCTCAGGATCGTCGGCGACCAGTTCGGCATTGCGAAACGCTATACCGACGCGACCTCTCTGTTCGAAGGCGAGACGTTCGACTTCGTCGATATCGCCACCACCGCGCCCAGCCATCGTCCCCTTGTCGAGATGGCGGCCGCCCACCGCGTTCCGGCGATCTGCCAAAAGCCGTTCGCGCCGACGCTCGCCGACGCCAAGGCGATGGTGAGGGCTTGCACCGACGCAGGCGTGCCGCTGATGGTGCATGAGAATTTTCGCTGGCAGTCGCCGATCCAGGCGGTACGCGCCGTGCTCGACAGCGGCGAGATCGGCACGCCTTTCTTCGGGCGCATTTCCTTCCGCTCCGCCTATGACGTGTTTTCCGGCCAGCCCTATCTGGCGACGGGAAAGCGCTTCATCATGGAGGACCTCGGCATCCATATCCTCGACATCGCCCGCTTCCTGCTCGGCGACGTCTCGACGATCACGACACGAACGGCTCGCATCAACCAAGCGATCGCTGGTGAGGATGTCGCGACCATGCTGATGGATCATACCAGTGGCGCCACCTCAGTGGTCGATTGCAGCTACGCGACGAAGCTCGCCACCGAGCCGTTCCCCGAGACCCTGATCGAGATCGACGGCAGCGACGGAACGATCCGGCTGGCGCAGGGTTACCGGCTCACCGTCACCTGCCAGAGCGGCACGGCCGCCACCGACGTTTCGCCGCCGCTGCTGCCGTGGGCGTCGCGGCCCTGGCACAACATCCAGGAAAGCGTCGTCGCCATCCAGCAGCACTGGGTCGACTGCCTGGCAAAGGGAATTGAACCGGCGACCTCGGGCACGGACAATCTCAAGACGTTTGCGCTGGTCGAGGCCGCCTATGCCGGTGCTGCGAGCCGTCAACCGGTGCAGCTCGACGCCTTGCTGAAATGACGGCTGACGCCTTCCTGCTCTACGGCACGCGTGCGGTCGAGGCCGAGCCGATCAGGCTGAGCGCAGGCGCGCTCACCGCCGACTTCGTCAACGGCAATCTGCGCACCATTCGCCTTGGCGGCACCGAATTGCTGCGCGCCATCGCCTACATCGTCAGGGATCGCGACTGGGGCACCTATGAGCCGGCGCTGACGGACCTTGTCATCGACCAGAATGCAGACACTTTCTCGGTCGGCTATTCGGCAAATTGCACCGGGCCGGACGGAAGCCGGCTCCGCTTCCGCGCCACGATCGAAGGTTCCGCCGAGGGTCGCTTGACGTTCGATGTGAGCGCCCTGCCCGAGAGCGATTTCGAGACCAATCGCTGCGGCTTCTGCATCCTGCACCCGATCGCCGGCCTCGCCGGCGGCCCGGTGTCCGTCGAGCATACGGACGGCAGTATCGTCGCGACGAAACTTCCCGAACTGATCGACCCCTGGCAGCCTTTCAAGGATTTGCGCGCTATCACGCATGAAGTTCGGCCTGGCGTCATCGCCGAATGCCGAATGGAAGGCGACACGTTCGAGATGGAAGACCAGCGCAACTGGTCGGACGCCTCCTACAAGACTTATGTGCGACCGCTGGCGCTGCCGTGGCCCTATGTGCTGGCCGCCGGCCAGCCGGTAAGTCAGACGATCAGCCTGCGCATCACTGGTGAAGGCAAAGCGCCGGCTGCCGCCGTGGCCAGCGAACCGATCCGCGTCGAACTCGGCGAAGCTGGACCAAGGCTGCCCGATGTCGGTGTGGTCATCTATCCCGAGGATGTCGAGACGGCACTGCCGAACCTCGCCTTGCTGACGACACTCGGCCCACGACAGCTGCTGTTTCACTACGATCCGACGCGCGGCCACGGGCTCGACGCTTTGCGCGCTTTCGCCCGGCTCGCAATTGCTTACCCAGCTGAAACGACCCTCGAATGCGTCGTTGCCTGCACTGGCGACCTCGAAACCGAAATGTCAGGCGTCGCCGACCTAGTGCACCAGGCCGGGCTGAGCCTCTCGGCCATTGCGGTGTCGCCTTCGGTCGACCGGCAGTCGACGCCGCCGGGCAGTGCGTGGCCTGAGTGCCCGCCGCTCGAAGCGGTCTATGCCGCGGCGCGGCGCGCCTTTCCAGATGTCCGACTCGGCGGCGGCATGTTCAGTTATTTCACCGAGCTCAACCGGAAGCGCGTACCGGCGGACCAGCTCGATTTCATCACCCATTGCACCTGCCCGATCGTGCATGCGGCCGACGATCTCAACATCATGCAATCGCTGGAGGCGCTGCCTTTCGTCACCCAATCGGCACGAGCGATCTTCAGGACAAAACCCTACCGGATCGGTCCGTCGACGATTGCCATGCGCCAAAACCCCTATGGCGGCGCGACCAAGCCCAATCCCGGGGGACAGCGCATCGCCATGGCCGACAGCGATCCTCGTCATGCCGGCCTTTTCGCCGCAGCGTGGACGATCGGATATGCCGCGCGTGTGGCACCGGCCGGGCTGGAGATGCTGACGCTTTCCAGCTTCACCGGGCCATTCGGCGTGCTGGCGTCATCCGGGGAACCCGTCGCGGAAGGATCACCCCGGCCGATCTTCAGGGCGATCAAGGGACTTTGCGAGATGGCCGGCCTTGCGCATGTGGCGGCAAGGACGAGCGATGAGACGAAGGTGCTGGCGCTGGCAGGTCGTTCTGCCTCGGGCGAGACTATCGCGTGGCTGGCGAACCTGACGGCGGACGACGTGCCGGTCGACATTTCAGCTTTTGGCCGAGGCCACCTCGTGATGACCCCTTACGCGATAGTCCGGATCGGCTGAAGTTACTTTTCGGAGTTCATCACATAGAGCGCGCGCGAGCGCTCAAGGTGCTTGATCATCGCCTTCTCGGCGCCGTCGGCATCCTTGTTCTCGATGCGGCCGATGATCTCTTCGTGCTCGGTCAGCGTGAAGTTTTCCTTACCGGTCCAGATCAGCATTTCGGTGTGATATTCCTTCAGCCAGCCCAGCATCGCCTCGCTGACGGCGACATAGATCGGATTGCCGGAGATCGCGGCGATCTGGGTATGGAACTTCATATCGGCGGAGATGAAAGCCTCGGAATCACCGCGAAAGCCGCGCTGTTCGGCAATGGTGGCGCGCAGCCGCTGCACGTCCTCGGCGGTGGCCTTTTCGGCGGCTTCCCTGACCATGCCGCGCTCGAAGAAGATGCGCGCGGTCTTCAGATGTTCCAGCGTGTCCTTCGATGACGACAGGATGATCTTGGCCGCGCCATCGACCTGCTTGATGATCGACTTGGCTGTCAACTGAAGCACCTTGGCGCGCTCGCCATGCGAGATCGCGACGAGCCCCATATTGCTCAGCGCCTGCATCGCCTCGCGGATCGCCGGCCTGCCGACCTCGAAGCGCTCCATCAGCTCTCGCTCTGATGGCATGTCGTCGCCCGGCATCAGTTCGCCGCTGGTGATCAGGCGCTTCAGCCGCAAGAAGACCTCGTCGGAAAGCTTGCGCCGGACAATCGGTTCCGAACGGTTCATCGTCGCGAATCACTCCCTTGACCCGGCCATATCTAACACTGCCGCCACAATTCCCGGAAATTGCCCTCTGTCGATCCGCCACGGCTTCCGGATATGCCTTGCAATACTTATGTACTCATTATACCAGATTTCATACACCGGTGAACCCTTTTCGAATGCTCGGCCTGAGACAGCAGACCATGATCACCCTCACCTATCGCATCGAAACGCCTGGCAGCATCGAAGCGCTGGCCGCCAAGATCGCCAGCGACCAGTCGACCGGCACCTTCGTCGCGCTGCCCGGCGAGACCGAGGAGCTGAAGGCCCGAGTAGCGGCGCGCGTGCTGGCGATCCAGCCTCTGCCCGATGCCGAGCGGGCGTCCCTTCCCGATGCCGGCGACGGGCCGTTCAGGCGCGCCGATGTCAACATCGCCTTTCCATTCGACGCCGTCGGCACCGACCTCTCGGCGCTGATGACAATTGCGATCGGCGGCACCTATTCGATCAAGGACCTCACCGGAATTCGCGTCGTCGGCATGAAGCTGCCGGAGGATTTTCGCGGCGCGCATCCCGGCCCACAGTTCGGTGTCGCCGGCAGCCGCCGGCTGACCGGTGTGACGGACCGCCCGATCATCGGCACGATCGTCAAGCCGGCGCTCGGGCTGCGGCCGCCGGAGACGGCGGCAATGGTGGCGGAACTGATCGCCGCCGGCGTCGATTTCATCAAGGACGATGAAAAGCTGATGAGCCCGGCCTATTCGCCCCTGTCGGAACGGGTGAAGGCGATCATGCCGCTCATCCTCGATCACGAGCAGAAGACCGGCAAGAAAGTGATGTATGCCTTCGGCATCTCGCATGCCGACCCGGACGAGATGATGCGCAATCATGATCTGGTTGTGAAGGCCGGCGGCAATTGCGCTGTTGTCAACATCAATTCGATCGGTTTCGGTGGCATGGCCTTCCTGAGAAAACGCTCCAGCCTGGTGCTGCACGCCCATCGCAACGGTTGGGACATCCTCACCCGTCACCCCGGCCTCGGCATGGACTTCAAGGTCTGGCAGCAGTTCTGGCGGCTGCTCGGCGTCGACCAGTTCCAGATCAACGGCATCGCCTCGAAATACTGGGAGCCGGATGCATCCTTCGTCGAATCCTTCAAGGCGGTGACCACGCCGATCTTCTCGCCTGATGATTGCGCGCTGCCGGTTGCCGGCTCCGGCCAGTGGGGCGGCCAGGCGCCCGAGACGTACGGCCGAACCGGCCGGACGGTCGATCTCCTCTATCTCTGCGGCGGTGGCATCGTCAGCCATCCGGACGGGCCCGGCGCCGGCGTGCGTGCCGTGCAGCAAGCCTGGCAGGCGGCGGTCGACGGCATTCCGCTGGCCGACTTCGCCTTGAACCACCCTGAACTGGCGCGGTCGATCGAAAAATTCGGCGACGGCAAGGCGGCCTGAAGCCATGCAGGACCTGCTTCTCAGCTATTATGGCGACGACCTGACCGGCTCGACCGATGTCATGGAGGCGCTCGAGCTCGGCGGCGTGCCGACCGTGTTGTTCATGCGCCAGCCGGACGAGACCTTGCTGTCGCGCTTCGCCCATTGCCGGGCGATCGGACTGGCTGGCACCAGTCGCAGCGAGTCTCCACAGTGGATGGATACACATCTGCGCAAAGCCTTTGCCTGGCTGAAGACGCTCAATGCCGCGATCTGCCACTACAAGGTCTGCTCGACTTTCGATTCCAGCCCGACGATCGGCAGCATCGGCCGGGCCATCGAGATCGGCCGCTCGGTGTTCGCGCAGGCCAGTGTGCCGCTGCTGGTCGGCGCGCCGCAGCTCAAGCGCTACACCGCCTTCGGCCATCTGTTCGCCGCCTATCGCGACCAATATTTTCGCATCGACCGCCACCCGGTGATGAGCCGCCATCCGACGACGCCGATGGATGAGTCCGATCTGCTGATCCATTTGTCGCGGCAGACGGCGCTGAGCTCCGGGCTGATCGACCTTGCGACGCTGCAGTCCGCGTCGCTGGCGGCGGCGTTCGATCGTCTGACCGGAAACGGCACCGCAATCGTGCTTGTCGATGTCGACAATCTGGAAACGCAGGCCTTAGCCGGCAAGGAGCTGTGGCGCGTTCGCAAGCCGGGCGGTTCTTTTGTCGTCGGCTCGTCCGGGGTCGAGTATGCGTTGTTGGCCGAATGGGCTTCGAATGGCATCGTCAGCGCCGGACAAGGCTTCACGCCGCCGGGCGCTGCCGACCGGATAGCCGTCGTGTCGGGCAGTTGCTCACCAACCACCGAACGACAGATTCGGCATGCCCTGGCCGACGGTTTCGACGGCATTGAGGTCGATCCAGTCGAACTGCTTTCCGAGGCGTCACAGCAGGCGATCGCGCGCGCAGCGGCGAGCGGCAGAGCCAGTCTGCAAGCCGGGCGCAGCGTCATCCTCTACACCGCGCTTGGCCCCACAGCCGACAGGGGCGCCGAAATCGACCGGCAGGAAGGCGCCCGTCACAGACTTGGCCGCGGCCTCGGAGAAATCCTTCGCAGCCTTACGATCGAACAGAGCCTGCGGCGCGTGGTCGTTGCCGGCGGCGACACGTCGAGCCATGCACTTGGCGAGATGGGTGTCGATGCCCTGACAATCCGCATGCCGCTGCCTGCTTCGCCCGGTTCCCCGCTTTGCGTTGCCCATTCGCGCGTCAAGGCTATCGACGGACTGGAGGTCGCGCTCAAGGGTGGCCAGGTCGGAACCGATCGCTATTTCTCAGCCATCCGCGATGGCCTCGGCGATTGAGCCAATACTGCGTCCAGGTGCTGGCCGGCGGGAACACCTCTAGGCGTGAAATACTTCTTGCCGGGTAGAAATCCCGATAACACCCGGTATTATCTGCGAAAATGCCGAAATCGGGAGGATGCCGGTGCAGACCAAGAAGATCATCAATGACGGCAACCGCGCCGTCGACGAGATGCTGGAAGGCATCCTGGCGGCGCATCCCCGCCATCTCAAAAGCGTGGACAGCAGCCCACGCTCGATCATCGCCCGCGACGGACCGCGCCAAGGCAAGGTGGGCCTCGTGATTGGCGGCGGCTCGGGCCACGAGCCGAGCTTTCTCGGCTTCGTCGGCAAGGGATTGGCTGACGCAGCCGCCATCGGCAACGTCTTTGCCTCGCCGCCGCCAGACCCGATCCTCGAGTGCGCTAAGGCAGTTAGCGGCGGCGCCGGTGTGCTGTTCATGTACGGCAACTATGCCGGCGACGTGATGAATTTCGACATGGCCGCCGAGATGGCTGCCATGGACGACATCGAGGTGCGCACGGTGCTGAGCACCGACGACGTCGCCTCGGCACCGCGCGACCAGCGGCACAAGAGGCGCGGCGTCGCCGGCAATTTCTTCATCTTCAAAGCAGCCGGCGCCGCCTGCGACCGGATGCTGTCCTTCGACGAATGCGAGCGCATCGCCGGCAAGGCCAACGACCACACTTTCACCATGGGCGTGGCGCTGTCGCCCTGTTCGCTGCCGCAGACCCGCCGGCCGAATTTCGAGATCGAGCCGGACGAGATGGAAATCGGCATGGGCATACACGGCGAACCAGGCATTGCGCGCGGGAAGCTGAGGACGGCCGACGAGGGGGCCGACGAGATGCTGGACAGGATCCTCGACGAGATGGCGCCGGCGCGCGGCGACAAGGTCGCGGTGCTCGTCAACTCGCTCGGCTCGACGCCGCTGATGGAACTCTACATCATGAACCGGCGCGTGAAGCAGAGGCTCGACGAGATCGGTGTGTCCATCCACGCAAGCTGGGTCGGCAACTACTGCACCTCGCTCGAAATGGCGGGGGCCTCGATCACTCTGCATCGGCTTGACGGCGAGTTGCAGACGATGCTGGACCACCCGTGTGACTGCGCCATGTTTCGCGCCGGCTAACCTTCTCTGCGGCAAGGACAAAGACATGACAATCGACACTGCCCGCCTTGTTGCGATGTTCGCGGCGATCGCAAACGCCATGTCAGCCGACAGGGACAGGCTGTGCGCGCTTGACGGGGTTATCGGCGACGCCGACCACGGCATCGCGATGGAGCTTGGGTTTTCCGCGGCACGCGATGCGGTAGCCGCGCTCGACACGGCGGCCGCTGACCCGACTGCCTTGCTCAATACGGCGGCAAAGTCGTTCCTGAACGCGGTCGGCGCCTCCTCGGGTCCGCTCTATGCGACTGCGTTGATGCGTGGCGCGGCAGCCGTGAAGGGCAAGACGACGCTTGACGACGCGGAGGTGGTCGCGCTGTTCCAGGCCATGGCCAAGGGCATTCAGGATCGCGGCAAGGCTGAACCTGGCGAAAAGACGATGATCGACGCATGGGCGCCTGCAGCGCAAGCGGCGGGCGACGCGTTGGCTTCCGGCAAGGATCTGGCGGCCAGTCTCGAGGCTGCCGCGCAGGCGGCTAAGGCAGGCGCGGAAGCGACCAAGACGATGATCGCCACCAAGGGCCGGGCCTCCCGCCTCGGCGAGCGCTCGCTTGGGCATATGGACGCAGGCGCCGCGTCCGCCGTGACCGTGATCGAGGCGATGCGCGTCGCCTTGACCAGTTAACTCAGCAGGTCCCTCGCGTCAGCGCTTGGCGTCGAGCTTGTCGACGGCCTGCACGTTTGCAGCAGAGGGGCCGTTCGGATCGAACTCCGAAGCCAGCCATGCGTCGGCGATCGATTTCGCCAGTTCCGGACCGATGACGCGGGCGCCCATGGTGATGATCTGGGCGTTGTTGGACTTGGCGGCGCGCTCGGCCGAATAGGTGTCGTGGGTCAATGCCGCACGAATGCCCGGCACCTTGTTGGCGGATATGCTGACGCCGATGCCGGTGCCGCAAAACAGGATGGCCCGGTCGTACTTGCCGTCGAGAACTTCGTGGCCGACCGCGGCGGCGATATCGGCGTAGAATCCGGTCTGGCTCAGATCGACGACCTGCAACTCCGGCTTGGTCGCGAGATGCTTGGCGATGACATCGAGCAGCGGCTTGCCGGCGCTGTCGGCTCCAAGTGCGATCTTCATGACGATGAAACTCCTTTGCTTTCGTGTCGTAACATTCAGCGCGCGACGGCGGCCGACGCCTTTTTCAGAATGTCGATATAGCCTTCCGCTTGCCACGCGGAGCGGCCGATGAACAGGCCGTCGATATGCGGCTGGCCGATCAGTTCGGCCGCATTGCCGGGATTGACGCTGCCGCCGTAAAGCACAGGTGGGGCAATCGGCAATCGGTCGGCGGCAATTTTCTTGATCAGCGCCTGCTGCTTGTCGGCATAGTCGGCGCTTGCGGGAATTCCCTTCTCGCCGATCGCCCAGACCGGCTCGTAGGCAAAGAGGATTTCTGTCTTTAGCTGATCGCCGCTCAGCTCTTGCAGCGCGCCGAGAACCTGTGCCGTCAACACCGCGTCGGCGCGGCCGGATTCTCGTTCGGCCAGCGTCTCGCCGACGCAGATCAGCGGCACGAAACCGTGCCGTACCGCAGCCGCCGTCTTCAGTCCCACAGTCGCATCCGTTTCACCGAAATGCTCGCGGCGCTCACTATGGCCGAGCTCGATCAGGTCGAGCCCACAATCCTTCAACATCAGCGGCGAGATCTCCCCCGTCCAGGCGCCGGCGTCGGCCCAATGCATGTTCTGGGCACCGACCTTCACGCGGGTCTTGGCCAGCGCCGCCTTGACCTGGCGCGCGGCGGTAAACGGCGGGATGACGAAAGGCTGTATCGCCTGATCGAAACCAGGCACAAAAGCCGCCAGCGCATCGGCGAACTGCAACGCCTCCGACAGCGTCTTGTTCATCTTCCAGCTCGTGCCGACCCAATATGGGGTCATTCTTTTCTCCTTCAACGCGTGTTTTCCTAGCCACCAGTGCCGGCGTCGAGCCGGTATTTCACTCAGACTCGAGGCTTGAGGCTGTCGCGGCCACTGTCGATGTAAGGCGCCCAGAAATCCACCGACTCGCGGATCATCTCGATAACCTGACGGTCGACCGGTTCCCTCTCCCTGAAGGAAAGTTCAAGGCAAATTTCATTGTCGGTGCCACCGCCCTGCCGAACGGCATCCAGCAGCTTTTGCGGCACTATGCGGCCATCCTTGTTGTAGGCGGCCGTGAACGGCCAGTGGCCGCCCTTGTTCATCGAAGACTGCTTGATATGGATGATCGGCGACCGCAATGGAAACGCCTTCGCCCAGGCATAGGGATCGGTGTCGGCAGGGTTGGGCGAGGTCACATCGCCATGGTCGATATCGACCATCATCTGCATTGGAATGGGCAGGTTCGCCGCATCGATGGCGCCTTGCAGTGTGACGCAGCTTTCGATCGTGTGGCCGAACTCGCGGCCGACCGACATCGGCTCCCAAAACAGGTAGGACAGGCCCGCCGCCTTGGCATGTTCGGCCACCTCGCGCCAGCATTCGAGCGCGACGTCGAGAAGTGCTGCCCGCCGTTGCGGATCGTCAAAATCCTTATAGGTGAAGATGGCGAACTGCGTGCCCATGCCTGACGCGCCGAGTTCGGCGGAAATGTCGGCGAATGTCTTGAACCAGTCGACATAGTAGCGCCGGACATCCGCATCCGGGTGGCCGAAATGGTTGAGCCTGCCATAGGGTCCGGTCATGCCCGAGGTGATCCTGACGCCGGTCCTCGCCAGGGCGCTGTTGAACAGGCGCAGGAATTTGGCAATCGTTGCCGCCGGCCAGCCCGGATTGACGAATTCATGCGTCAGCTGCACGTCCCGGATGCCGATGCCATAGGCGATCGTGTCGATCAAATCGTCTGGATCGGCGAAGCGGTTGACCAGGGGATTGGTGTTGAGAGAAAGCGTGAAAGCCATCAGTCTGCAGTTGCCATGATGTTGCTGAACCAGTCTTCGAATGCGTTCCGCTCGGCTGCATTGATATGCAAGCCGTGTTTGGTGCGGCGCTCCAGGATATCGGCTGATGTGCCGGCCCATTCGGTCTCGACCAGGAACTTTGCCTCCCGTTCATAAAAATCGGGGCCGAAGCGGCGGCCGAGATCCGCCGCGCTTTGTGCACCGGCGAGCAATTGCCTGGCACGGGTTCCATAGCTTCGAGCGTAGTGCTTCACCAGCGACGGGCCGAGCCATGAAAACTCGGAATGCAAGTCGCTTAGGAACTGTTCGAAGTCTGCGTTCGGCAGGTCGCCGCCCGGCAAGGGAATTTTGGCCGTCCAGGCTTTCGTCATCGTCGGAAAGAACGGCCGGATCTTTTCCAGCGCATGTTCGGAGAGCTTGCGGAAGGTGGTGATCTTGCCGCCGAACACCGAAAGCAGTGGCGCGTTGCCATTGGAGGCGTCGAGTTCGAAAATATAGTCGCGCGTCACCGCGCTTGGATTATCGGCATTGTCGTCATAGAGCGGACGCACGCCGGAGAAGCTGTAGACCACGTCCTGAGGCGTCAGCTGCCGCTTGAAATAGCGATTGACCACCTTGATCAGGTAATCGACTTCGCTTGCCTCGGCTGCCACTTCCTCGGGCCTGCCTTCGTAGGGAATGTCGGTGGTGCCGATCAGCGCCAGATCGTTCTCGTAGGGGTTGACGAAGATCACCCGCTTGTCGTTGTTCTGGATCAGATAGGCCTGCCGTCCCTCCCAGAATTTGGGCACGACGATGTGGCTGCCCTTCACAAGGCGAACATTGCGGGTGGAATTCTGCCCAGCGACGCGGCTGACAATGTCGTTGACCCATGGCCCTGCCGCATTGATCAGTGCGCGCGCCCGGACTTTCGTGATCGCACCCGTGCGGCCATCCTGCATATCGATCGACCACAGTCCGTCTTCACGGCGCGCCGCGACACAGGCTGTGCGCGTGAGCACCTTTGCACCGCGCTGCTTGGCGTCCAGTGCGTTGAGCAGCACCAGCCGCGCATCATCGACCCAGCAGTCGGAATATTCGAAGCCGCGCTTGAATTCGTCCTTGATCGGCGCGCCTTCCGGTGACGTTCTCAGATCAAGTGTCCTTGTTCCCGGCAGCCGCTTGCGGCCGCCAAGGTGGTCGTAGAGAAACAGTCCGAGCCGGACCAGCCAGGCTGGTCTGTCTTGCGGGCTGTGCGGAAGAACGAAGCGCATCGGCCAGATGATGTGCGGCGCTGCCTCGAGTAGCACCTCACGTTCGATCAGTGCCTCGCGAACCAGCCGGAATTCATAATATTCCAGATAGCGCAGACCGCCATGCACCAGCTTGCCGGAGCGCGAGCTGGTGCCTTGAGCGAGATCGTCTTTTTCGCACAGGATAACGGACAGCCCGCGACCTGCCGCGTCACGCGCTATGCCGGCCCCATTGACGCCGCCGCCGATCACGAAGAGATCGACGACATCTGTTGTATTGCTCAAGATCTTGCTCCTGTGCGGTGCGCCATGCCCTTCCACACCGGCCGAAGCGCCCGATGCGCTGCAACGAAGGAAGGGAAGAGCGCATCGTAGGTTTGCGAAAGCGCCTCGTCATAGGCATCGCAGTCGCCGAGAAGCGGTGTGACCCATTCGGCGGCGCAGTCTTCCATGGAGCCGTAGACGCCGAGGCCAACCGCGGCCATCATCGCGGCACCTGCAGCGCCGGCTTCCTGGCGGCTGCTCGTTCGGACCTGCGCCCGTGTCGCCGCTGCGATGATGCGACGTAGGGACGGGCTGCGCGCGGCGCCGCCCGACAGCCGAATCTCGCTCGGCACGGGACCCATTGCCTGGTAGCAATCGCGCGCCGCGAAGGCCAATCCCTCGAGGACGGCGCGCGCCAGATCGCCAAAGCCGTGCTTGACCGAAAGGCCGATGAATCCCGCGCGCGCGTCGGGGTCGACGAATGGCCCTCTTTCGCCGGCCAACGATATGTAAGGCTGGTAAATCAGCGATCCCGGCTCGGATGCTTCCACCCAGACATCGAGTGCCTTCAGCAACTCGTCATGAGAAGGTTTGCCACCACCCGTGGCGAGCACGTCGCGCGCCAGGCCAAGCAGCCAGTCGATGTTGAGCGTCGCCGCCATGTTGGACTGCAATTGTGCGAAGCCGCCTGGAATAGGCATGGCGATGGTGTAGCCGGAGCCATCATCGTTCAGCACGACATCGCCGGGAGCGGCTGCGAAGCGCGTGTGGATGCCGGTCGAGCCAATCACCGTGCAGCCGACATTGCCTGAGGGATCATAGAGGCCGGCTCCGAGAGCCGTCATGACCATATCCACGTAACCCAGCACCACCGGCGTGCCTGCGAGCAGGCCGGTCTCTGCTGCCGCCGATCGCGACAGCGCATGATGGTCGGTGGTGCCTTCCAGCATGGGAGGCAGAAGGCGGCGATGCGTCGTCAGATCCAGGATGTCGAGGACCTCGTCGGAATAGGTGCGCGACCGAAAATCGCCGAAAGTGAATGTTCCTTCGGACGGATCGGTGGCGCGTTCGCCCGTCAACTTGAAATAGAGCCAATCCTTGCAATGCAATGCGGTGGCAGCCCGCTCCAGCATGGCCGGACTGTTCTTTTTCATGAAGGCAAGCTGGGCACCCTGCTGGCAGGAATTAAGCCCCGTGCCGGTCAGCTCGAATCGCCTGCGATCGCGGGGATCGGCACGCATCTCGTCCACCAAATGTCCGGCGCGGGCGTCAAGCCACAGCCATGCGCGCGAGACAGGCAAGCCGTAGCCATCGATCAGCCAGGTTCCGTCGCCCTGCCCGGTGATCGCAACCGCCGCGGCTCGTTGCGCGAGGTCGGGGATCTTGGCCGCGAGATCGCGAACGGTCCGCGCCATGTCGCGCCAGGTCTGCTCAAGGTCCTGCTCGGCACCGCCGCCTTCCAGTGTGACGAAGCTGTTGGGTACCGACGTCATGGCGAGCTGCCGCCCGGACAGATCGAAAGCGACCGATTTGATCACTGACGTTCCCGCGTCGATGCCGATCAGCAGGTCTTTCATGCCGCAAATTCCGGTTGGTTAAGAAGGCAGTTCACGAGGGCAGTCTCGCAGAAGAGGCAGGGAGTGTCCTCAAGGACACCCCCTGTTCAGGTTCACTCCGACAGCACGAAGGGTGCAGTGTACTTGTCGACATTGTCCTTGGTGATGAGTAGGCAATCGAACAGCTGCTTCTCGGTCGCCGCGCCAGTGGCGCCCGTCTTGATGAACGAGTCCGCCTGTTGCACGGCCTTGGCCGAGAAGATGGCAACCGGCTGCAGCACAGTGTACTGCAGTTCGCCGGACTTGATCGCCGCAACCGCATCCGGGGAGCCGTCGAAGCCGCCGACCTTGATACCAGCCAGCTTGCCGGCTTCCTTCAGCGCCGCAACCGCGCCAAGAGCCATTTCGTCATTGCCGCTGATCACGGCGATGATATCGGGATTGGCCTGCAGCATGCTCTGCATCTTGTCGTGGCCCTGGGTACGATCCCAGTTGGCGACCTGCGAAGCGGCCTTTTCGAGATCTGGATACTGGCTCAGCACAGTCGCGTAACCGTTCGAGCGCGTCGCGGCGTTGTTGTCCGACGGAGCGCCGAGCAGTTCGACATATTTGCCCTTTTCGCCGACTGCCTGCACCCACTGCTGGGCACCGAGAGCTGCACCCTGCGCGTTGTTGGAGACGAGCTGCCCCTTGGCGAGGCCCTCCTGGTTGATCTCGGCATTGACGAGGAAAACCGGGATGTTGGCGGCAATCGCCTTCTTCACCGCACCGACGGAGCCGTCAGCGTTGGCCGGATCGAGAATGATGGCCACCGACTTGTTGGTGATGGCGGTGTCGATCAGGTTGCTTTCCGTGTTGGTGTCGCCCTTGTGGGCGCCGACATTGGCCGTATAGCCGAGCTTCTCGGCCTCTGCCTTGGCGACGTTGCCCTCGGTGAGCCAGTAGGGATTGGCCGGATCGTTGACGATGATCGAGATCAGACCCGCGGCAGAAGCGGCGGCCGTGAACCCGACGACCATCGCGGCCGCAAGCAGACTTTTCAGTATGGTTTTCATGTATATTCCTCCAATGATTACGCGGTGTTGCTGCCAGTTCACCTGGCAGTCTTCCCTTGGGCAGGATTGGCCGCTTCGGCCTTCCCCCGTTTCTGAGAAGTCGGTTGGCCACCTGTCGCGCTTAGGAGCTTGCTGCGGCGGCGATACTGAACGGCATTGAGCAGCACGGCGAGCACGATGACCGCGCCCGTGAACACTGTCTGCCAGTAGGATGAGATGCCGATGATCACGAGACCGTCGGACAGGAAGCCGATGACGAAGGCCCCGAGCAGGGTTCCGCGGATGTTGCCGCGCCCGCCGGTCAGTGCCGCGCCGCCGATGACGACGGCCGCGATGGCCGTCAGTTCGTAGGTGGTGCCCGCGGTCGGTCCTGCCGATGTCAGCTGCGAGGACAGGATCAGGCCGGCAATGGCGGCGCAGATGCCTGACAGCACATAGACGGAAATCTGCACCGTCTTGACCGGAACGCCGGACAGTTCGGCCGCGCGTTCATTGCCGCCCGAGGCATAGAGCCAGCGCCCGAAGGCGGTGCGGTTCAAGACGATGCTGCCGATGAGCGCGATGACCACGAGAACCACCACGCCGGTCGGCACGCCGAACAGGCGGTTGAAGCCAAGCGCATCGAAGCCGGTGTTTCCCAGCTCCGGTTTACCACCGAGATTGTTGTAGGTCAGGCCACTGGTCATCAGCAGCGCCAGGCCGCGCGCCATGTACATGACGCCCAGTGTCGCGACGAAGGCCGGAACCTTGAAGCGCGCGATGAGCACGCCGTTGATCAGCCCGACGACGGCGCCCAGCATGCAGGCAAGCACGGCGACCACCCAGACCGGCGGATAGAGAACGACGCCCAGCCAGGTCAGCGTCACGCCCTGCATCAGGAAACCGGCAACCACACCGGCAAGCCCGAGCGTCGATCCCACCGACAGGTCGATGCCGCCATTGAGGATGACGAGCAGCATGCCGACAGCGAGAATTCCGAAGATGGCGACATGCGAGGCCATGGTCAGGAAATTCGCCACCGAGAGGTAGTAGGGGGACAGGAACGAGAAGACGACGATGATCACGATCAGGGCAAAGAAAGCGCGGCCCTCGAGCAGCAGCTTGGCGAGATCGAAGCCTTCGCCGCCCGCGCTTGGACTGGATTGTTTTCTGGCCTGGCTGACATCGGTCATGGTCTGGGCTCCGAAATTCCTGGTGATCAGGCGACCACGGCTTCGCCGGAGGCGGCCATGATCTGCTCTTTGGTGGAGTTGGCGCCGAACTGGGCTGAAATCCTGCCCCGGCGCATGACGACGACGCGGTGCGCGATGCTGAGGCACTCGTTGACCTCAGAGGTCGAGAAGACGACCGCAAGGCCCTGCGCGGCGCGTTCGCTGAGCAAGCGGAAAACCTCGGCCTTGGCGCCGACATCGATGCCGCGGCTTGGCTCGTCGAGAAGGATGACCTTGGGGTTGGTCGTCAGCATCTTGCCGATAACGACCTTCTGCTGATTGCCGCCCGAAAGCGATCCGATCATGGCGTTGCCACCGGCGGTCTTGATGGTCACCTTGCGGATCGAATCCTCGACCAGCCCACGCTCCCTGGTGCGGGACAGAAATAGCCCCTTTGCGAACGCTTCGATGCTGGCAAGCGAGAGATTGCGGCCGACGGTCATGGTCTGCACCAGCCCGTCGCGCTGACGGTCCTCGGGGACCAACACCAGACCCTTGGCGATGCGCTGGGCAATACTCAGTCCCGAGACGTCCTCGCCTTCCAGAAGCGCGCGGCCGCCCGCCATCGGTACCCGTCCGGCGACGGCTTCCAGCAATTCCGTGCGCCCGGCGCCCATCAGCCCATAGATGCAGACGATCTCGCCCGCTCTCACGTCCAGCGACAGATGATCAACGACGGAATAACCGGAGCCCGAAGTGTCGACGACGCTGACATCCTCGATCGACAGGGCGACCTCGCCGAACGCATGACCGGTCGGCGGCGAGCCGAGATCGAAGTTCTCGCCGACCATGTTTCGCACGATCCATTCGAGGTCGATATCCTTGGCTTCGGCCGTCGCCGTTATTGCCCCGTCGCGCAGGACGACGGCGTAATCGGTGATCTGCAGGGCTTCTTCGAGGTGATGCGATATGTAGACGATGGAAACGCCACGGCTGGTCAAATCGCGGATCACCTTGAACAGCACCTCCACCTCGGTCGCGCTGAGCGCCGAGGTCGGTTCGTCCATGATCAGGATGCGCGAATCGACCGACAGCGCCCGCGCGATCTCGACGATCTGCTGTTGGCCCAGCCGCAGATCCTCGACCAGGGTCATCGGATCGATGTCCTCTTCGAGATCGGCCATCAGTGCGCGCGCCTGGCGCGATTCCTCGGCGAAATCGAGGCCGGTTCTGGTGCGCAGTTCGCGGCCCATGAAGATGTTGTCGCGTACGCTCAGGTTCGGCGCCAGGCTGAGTTCCTGGTGGATGATCGAGATGCCGCGATCGCGCGCGTCCGAGGACGACGAAAAACTGACGAGATTGCCGTCGAGCACGATGTCGCCGGATGTCGGCGTGATCACGCCGGACAGGATCTTCATCAGCGTCGACTTGCCGGCGCCATTTTCTCCGAACAGCGTCGTGACCTTGCCGCGATGGATGTCGAAATTGACGCCCCTGAGGGCATGGACGCCGCCATACGACATGACGATGTTGCGCGCCGAAAGCACGGCGTCGCCATTCGCAGCCAGTTTCATTTGACGTCCAGCCTCACGGGAGTGACCAGCCAGCTCTTCGGATTGACCAGCTTGAACGCGCCGACAACCGAAATGGTCTTGCCGGCCAAGGTGCTCGTGTCGACCTTTGCCAGGACTTCCTTCTTCATCTCGTTGTTCAGCGCCGAGCCGGCGTCCTGGTATTCGATCTGGTTGGTGAATTGGCCGAATGTGATCTTGCCGGTGGCGTCGCGCAGTTCGGTGCCGTTGATCGCCGGTCCCGTCTGCACGCGGATCATCAACGTGTCGGGCAAACCGTCGACTGCGACCTTGTAGATGCCCGATTTTCCTTCGCCGACAACGCCGGTGAACTTGACCGAAATGACTGGCCCGACACCTGCGGGCACGCCGTATTCCTTCTCGGCCGTCGCCCTGTCCTTGGCGATCGCCGTCGCCACTGTCACGGCGTCGGCGGCACGGGTCTCGACATCGGCCTGCACCTTGGGAAATTCCGACTTGCCGTAATCCGCGGCGGAGAAGACGGCGCTGCGGACGTCACCGGCGGAGCCGATCCTGACCACCTTGGTGTCGAGCGCCATGGCGCCAAGCAGGACAACGACCGCGACGCCAGCCAGTATCCGACGCAAGCCGGGCGAGGCCTGCCGGGTCGATGCGGTGGCAGCCTTCGCACTCATGACGCAACCACCTGCAAGGCAGATCTGCCGTTGTCACGCATTTGACGATCCTCCGTTCACATGGGGCTTTGCACCATTGGACTGGTTCTTTTCGACAAGAGCGCGTGCAGTGCTTTCATCGGTGATCAGGCCGCTCAGATAGCGGCTTTCGAGCACCGCTTTGATCGCGCGCACTTTCACCTTGCCGCCGGCGACGGCGACAATCCTACGGCCTTTCAACTGATCCCGCGGAAGCGCCAGAATTCTCTCCGACAGCGCCGTTTCCACCGGGCGTCCCTTGTCATCGAAGAAGTGGGCGAGCAGCTCGCCAACGCCACCGTCACGTTTGACCTCATCGATTTCGGAATGTTCGATCATGCCGGTAGCGACCAGCGAGGCTTCCCGCATGGCGGTTCCTATGCCGACGAACATCAGGTCGGATCGGCTTGCGAGAGCGAAGACATCGCTAATGCCGCGCTGGCCAAGCAGCACCTCACGGTCCTCGGCAGTGTTGGCGACGAAAGGCACCGGCATCACATAGGCCTGCGCGCCTGTCCGCTCGGCCAGGCGATGCATGACATCGTGCGGGTTGGCCGCGAATTTGCGCGTCACGCCGCCAAGCAGCGAGACGAAACGGATATGGGCGGCGGCGGTGCGCGTCAGATACTCGACGCTTGCCGCGAGGGTACGACCATGGCCGACGCCGATCAGCATGTCCTCGCCGCGATCGATCTCGCGCTTCAGAAACTGCGCGCCGGCGATGCCAAGCGCCTTCAGCGGCAGATCGTCCTGATCGAGATCAGGAACGACCTCGCAGTAATCGAGCCCATAAGCATCGATCAGCTGCTGCTCGAGGTCGATGCATTCGCCGACGTCGCCGTCGATAATCACTCTGACCAGGCCATCCTGAGTGGCCCGGGTGATGAGCCGATGCGCCTTGAGGCTGGTCAAACCGAGCCGTTTGGCCACCTGGGCCTGTGTGAGACCGCCGGCATAGTGAAGCCAGGCCGCGCGGGTGGCGAGGCTGGATTCATGGTCGCGGTTAGCGGTTCCGCCGGATTTCAAGCCATTTCCTCCCCAGGATGATATTATTATCTTTGTGTGCAAAAATTTTCACATCCCTGCATCGCTGTCAATCCCTCGCCGGATTTGGCCTACGGGGAATTCTGTGTGGCCCTATTAGGAGGTCTGCATATTGGGTGATCATAATGATGTGTTATTTTAACGTCAATCGATGTTATCTCGCTTCAATGCCATCGAGACAGCAACCGGCATTTGCTGCCGATCTTCAAACTAAATGTCTGTTTTCAATCATTTATGCCCGGCGGCACATAAATCCCAATCAGGCTGTGTTGCGGTGTGTTGCACATGCGACGGAGCCATGGGCAAACCGATAGAATTGCCTTGAGAAAAGCCATCGGCATTGCCCGATGACGCGATCAGGCCAGCCGCATCAGGTTGCGGCCCTTGAGCTCCACAACGGCGGCTTCGACTTCCCGCGCAATGCGCCCAGCACTCCAGCCCAACGCCCTTCCGGCGATCGACGCGATCTCCTGCAGGTCCCGGCCTGTCAGGGAACCTGATATCGCCAGGGTGCTGCGACGCATGACGATATCAGTCAGATGTTCCACGAACTCGCTGCGGACGATGTAGTCGATTTCCGATTTTCTGTAGCCTTCGGAATCCGGCAGATCGCCCTTATCGTCCAGTTCGTGCCCGGCAATCTCCAGGGCTCTGGTTCCGTAGCGCGACAGCAATTCATCGAGACGCCGTTCCGCGATGCCCGTTTCCGACCATGCCCGGGCCAGCCAGTCTGCGCGTGCCGCCGCATCGGCTGGAAAATCCCTGCCGCCGCCAATTGGCATGGCTTGCGTTGAGACCTCGCGCTTGCGCTGCAGGCGACCGAGCACGGTGCCGGCGACTTCCTCTGCAAAGCCACGGAACGTTGTCCATTTGCCGCCGACCAGCGAGATAACCGCGAAAGGTCTGTTCTGGTCCGGCTCGGCGATCGGTGACGAGTGATCGCGGCTGATCAGCCCGGGCACCGATGCATCCGAGGAAGGCAGCGGCCTGATGCCGCTATAGACGTAGACGATCTGCTCGCGCTCGAATGCCATGCCCGGCAGCAGCGTTCGCACGCTGTCGAGCAGGTACTCGACTTCGTCAGGCTCGCAGCGCACCTCGTCGGGATTGTCGGCCTTGATGTCGGTTGAGCCGACCAGCGCCAAGCCGAGATAGTCGTAGACGAGGCAGATACGGCCGTCGTCGGCCTCGAAATAAAGCATGCGCCCGGCAAGGCTTTTGACCAGTTCGTCGTGCCTCAGCAGGATGTGAGAGCCCTTGGTGCCGCCGATCATCTTCGAGGGCGCGCCAAGCAGATCGTTGAC
Organism: Mesorhizobium sp. M0047; assembly: GCF_040323315.1. Taxonomy (NCBI): domain Bacteria; kingdom Pseudomonadati; phylum Pseudomonadota; class Alphaproteobacteria; order Hyphomicrobiales; family Phyllobacteriaceae; genus Mesorhizobium; species Mesorhizobium sp. M0047. Next base: position 241,936 of record NZ_JAMYUW010000004.1, read on the forward strand.
ACGATCGATCCATGGACCGGCGGCATTGACCACCAGCTTCGGCCGCACCGAAAAGGCGGCGCCGTTTTCCGGCTGGAATGTCAGTACGCCATTGGACGAGGCCACCAGCGCCGTGTAATTCGCGCTGGCCGAGGCCGCGTTCGCCTGCAGCCCATCGAGGATCAGTTCGAGCACCAGCCTTTCGGGGTGGCTTATCTTGGCGTCGTAGTAGGTGCCGGTGGCGACGATCGAAGGGTTGAGCGCCGGCATCCCGCTGAGCGCCTGGCGCCGCCCGACCATGCGGTGGCGCGGCATGACCCGGTTTCGCGAGCCATAGAAATCATAGATCATCAGGCCGATCTTGATCAGGATGGCGCCGCGGCTGCGCGGTGCGCTGGTCGAGCCGAACAGCGTTCGCAGCGCCGCCAGCATGCCCTTGCTCCAGGAGAAGATCGGGATGACGGTCGGCAGCGGACTGACATAATGCGGCGCGTTCTTCAAAAGCAGATTGCGTTCGAGCGTCGACTGCGCCACCAGACCGAACTCGCCGGTTTCGAGATATTTCAAACCGCCATGAATGAGCCGCGACGGCGCGGCACTGGTGCCCGCGCCGAAGTCGCTCTTGTCCACGATCAGGCAGCTGACGCCTTGTGCGCACAGATCGCGAAACAGGCCCGCCCCGTTGATGCCGGCGCCGAGAATGACGACGTCGACCTCGCCTGTCCCGGCCATGGCAGCCAAACGCCCTGCGGGGTTTCCCGTACGTGCTGCTTCCGTTGGGTTCATGGCGCTTTCGTCTTGACGATGCGCAGCTTGACGCCGGCCCGTTCGAGGGCTTGCGCCCGCGCATCGCCCAAGCCTTCGGTCGCCAGCACGACGTCGAAGCTGGTCAGGTCGTCGAAGACGTGCAGCGCGATCCTGTCGAACTTTGCGTGATCGACCAGAAGGATGCGCTTGACCGATGCGGCCATCATCGCCTGCTTGACCCGCACGACATTGGGATCCTGGATGAAGGCGGTGGTTCCGGTGATGGCCGAAGCCGAACAGATCAGCACATTGGCGCGCAATTGCGCCACGGCGTTCTCGCAGACGATGCCGATATAGGCATTGTAGGTGACGTGGTACTGGCCGCCGAGACAGATGAAGTCGATGTCGTCGACATTGGTCAGCAGCGACGCCGTCGCCACCGAATTGGTGATGACGGTCAGCGGCTTGACGTCGAGCAGCAGCGTGGCGACGGCGTTTGCCGTCGAGGAATCGTCCAGCATCACCACCTGGCCGGCTTCGACATAATCCAGTGCCGCCCGCGCCAGCGCATCCTTTTCAGCCCGATTGACCGTCACCCGATAGCGGAAGGCGCTTTCGTAGAGGCCGGACGGCTGAACCGTCACCGCACCATGCAGCTTGCGCAATACGCCCTGCTGGGCCAGCCGGTCGATGTGCCGGTGGATGGTCATGCGCGATACGCCGAAATGCTCGACCAGATCGTCGATGCGCACCTGGCCGAGCTTGATCACATAGTCGGCGATCTCTTCGCGTCGTTCGTCGGCCTTGATCATGCGGTTCCCCCAGTGTCTGGCCGCGCCAGCTTCTCGATCTCGGACCAATGCGGTTCGAGCGCACCGGCTATGCGGCCATAGAGGGAAAAGCGCTCGTTGAACACAGCACTTGAGGCCGGCACTGGCTCGTATTGGCGCGCCGTCATGCCGGCCTGCGTGGCACCTTGTTGCGGCGTCGCGAATATGCCGACCGCGGCACCCGCGCAAAGGGCAGCGCCAAAGGCCGCGGCCTCGTCAGTCGAGGTGATGGTGACCGGGGCGTTCAGCACATCGGCAAACATCTGGACAAAAGCCGGATTGCGCGAACCGCCGCCGGTTAGGCGGATCTCGCTGATAGGAAAGCCCTCGCGCAAGGCTTCGACATGGGTGCGATGATTGAAAGCAATGCCCTCCAGAACCGCCTTGAGCATATCGCCGCGATCGTGCCAGCCGTGAAGGCCGACAAAGCTGCCACTGGCGACATCGCCAAACGGGGAGCCGAACAGATAGGGGTGAAACAGGATGGTCGACCGCTTCTTCAGCGCCACGTCGATCTCTGCTGCCAGCAACTCATGGATCGAGCCGCCATCGACCGATGCCTTTTCCTGCTCCGAACGGCAAAACGTGTCGAGAAACCAGTCATAATTTGCGGTCGAGGCCGGCGAGATCGCCATATTGTTCCAACGGCCCGCGTCGATGGCGTTGCGGCAGAACCAGCGCGGGTCGACGCGCGGTTCCGAAGAGACGACTTCGTTGATGGAATAGGTCCCGGCGACGATGGCGAGCACGCCCTCCTCATGGCCGCCCATGCCGAGGGCGGAGGCGGTCACGTCGTGCAGGCCGCACGCGACGGGTGTCCCCTTGCGAAGGCCAGTCACTTCGGCGGCCTCAGCAGTGACGTGGCCGACTATGTCAGCCGAATGCGCCATCGGCGGCAGCGCGTCGAAAAGACCGTCCAGTCCGAAGATGCGCATCGCTTCCGGCGCGAAGGCTTGCGTGCGGACATCCGTGAATGAGGTGCTGGCCTCGGTACGGTCGGTGCCGATCGTGCCCGACAGGCAAAAGCGCAGCCAGTCCTTGCAGGCCAGTATATGCCAGATGCGCCCGTAGCGGTCTGGCTCGTTCTTCCTGATCCAGGCTAGCAGCGCCGATGGCGCCGAGACGTGCGGCACCTGGCCGGTGCGCGCCAACGCATCTTCGAAGACCCCGTCCGCCGACCATTGTTCTACAATCTCGCCGGCGCGGCTGTCGAGCGACAGGATTCCAGGTCCCAGCGGCCGACGATCCTGGTCGAGCAGGTAGAGACCGTCGCCATGCGCGGTCGCCGCCACCGCCCTGATATCGTCTGCCGGGCGGCCACAGAGGGCGATCGCCTCCTTGATTGCGTCGGCGGTGGCCTGCCAGAGGCCGGCCATGTCGCGCTCCACCCAGCGCGCATGGGGCATCGATTGCGGCACCCGCCGACGCGCCACGGACAACTGAGTGCCATCGGTATCGAAGATCACCGCCTTGGTAACCGTGAGACCGTTATCGATTCCGAGCAAACTGGGCACGGTCACCGCCTCTTTCAGCGACTGGCAATGCGCACTGCAAGCTTATCCTGCAGGCTGGGGCAAGGGTGACAGACATAGCGGCGATCGACGAGCAACGGTGATACAAAAGCGATGGCATCCAACGGATTAACGAACCATACCGCGATGTTAACTTAACGTCAATCTATGCGACAACGCTTTTGAAGCACATGTCAAATTTGAGCCTCAACGCTTATAGCGTTCTGATTTAATTAGCTTTTTTGGCGCTAGAAAATCCCACCCGGAACGTTAAATCGGCCGGCGACCACCATCGATTAATCCGCAAAGCCGGAGCATGGCAACTGCAACAGAGCGAAAACCGTCGCGACAGCAGGCACCTTCCCCATCCGAGAAACATCCAAATTACATCGAGGGGGACCATCCGCAATGAGAGTCAAACTGCATCGGTATGGCTGTCTGGATCGGATGCACCCGCTTCCATTTGGCAAAGAACCCCGCGACTGTTTCCAGTCGCGGGGCGTTGGGAGCGTTCTCGGGAAAAGCTGTGGTCAGATGTTGGCGAGCAACTCGTTGACGCGGCTTTCCATGTCGGCAAGGGCGGCATCGACGTCTTTCTGGCCAGTGATTGCGGCGCTCATCTCTTCGCCGACAATGTCCTGGATCGCAAACTGACGCTGCACGGCTGACGGCAGCGGCCTGCCGAGATCGGCGACAGCGGCGATCGTGTTGCGATGCGGCAGCGCCTTGAAGGCGTCCGAGGTGATGATGGCCTTGTATGCCGGCAGGTGGCCGGTGCGCGACCATTCGAAGTCGTTGTCGGCGAAGAACTTCAGGAACTTGCCGATGGCCGCGGTCTGTTCAGGCGTGCGGTCCTTCTGCGAGACTGCCCAGGTGTGGCCATCGGCATATTGCGCATGGGCACCGCCAAAAAGCTGCGGATATGGGTACACAGCGTAGCCGCCTTTGTTGAGCGCCGTGCCCTTGGTTTGGGACTGGGCATTGTTGTCGCCGACGACCCATGTGCCGTTGAGCTGAACGCCACCGTCACCGGCAAGAAAAGCGTTGATCGCGCCGCCGTAGTCGAGATCCTTGGTGGTGTAGCCCTTGTCGAAGATCGCCTTGTACATCTCGATGACCTTCTTGGCTTCCGGTGTATTCAGCTTCACATGCTTCGGATCGGCAAAGAAGTCGGAATCCTGTTGAAAGAGATAGGTGTAGAGATTGCGCGTGTAGAGTGCCGTCTCATTAGCCAGGTTCTGAACGAAGTAGGGCTTGCCGGTCTTCTGCTTGAACTGTTCGGCCTGGGCGAGCAATTCCTCGGGCGACTTCGGAAGCATCGGCGTGCCGTCGGCATTGACGAGCCCGGCCTGTTTGAAGAGATCCATGTTGATGTGATAGAGCATCGTCCAGCTGTCGATCGGCAGGCCGTAGATCTTGCCGTCTTTGGTGGCGCCGTTGCGCGCTGCATCCGTGAAGGCTTCAGGTGTGACGCCGACGGACTTCAAGAGATCGTCGAGCGGCATCAACAGCCCCTTCGACTGGTAGTCCGACAGTGCGGATTCATGGATGGTGACGATGTCCGGGGCATCGCCCGAAGCGAATTGCGCGGTCAACTGGTCATAGCCCGGCCATTCCACGGTGCTGACGCTGACATGGACGTCGGGGTTGTCGGCGTTGAACTTGTTGATCAGCGAGGTGATGATGCCGCATTCACCAACAGCTTTGGTGACATCGGTGTTGGTGCCGAAATCGGCATCGCAGGCACCGAAAAAGCGCTGTACCGTCAGCTCCGTTGCTGCAAAGCCTGGGCTGGCGAGCATCATTACCCCCGCGGAGACCGCGGCAAACAGCATTTTCTTCATTCTCATGTCAGTTCCTCCTACTGAGTTCCGCCACTCCACACTGGATTGGCGTCATGCTTTCCATCGCTGCGGCGCACCCTGCAGTTTTCGTTATCGGACCGCGGCGCCAGAGACGGCGGTGACGATGTATTTCTGGAAAAAGAGGTAGACGATCAGGATCGGCGCGCCGGCGAACACCGCCTGCGCCATCAGGAAGCCGATGCCTTCGGACTGGGCGAAATTCGTCTGTGTCGAAGCCATGCCGACGGTCAGCGTGTACATGTCCTTCCTGGTTGCCGAGATCAGCGGCCACAAATAGTCGTTCCAGGCACCGAGGAAGGTGAAGATGCCGAGCGTTGCCTGCGCGGGCACGGTGAGCGGCAGCAGCACCTTCCAGAAGGTCCGGAACCGGCTGGCATTGTCCAGCATGGCGGCTTCGTCCAGCTCCTTCGGGATGGCCTTGAAATATTGGGTCATCAGGAAGACGCCGAACGAAGCCGACAGGCCGGGGAGAATGAGCCCGTGATAGGTGTTGTGGAACTTCAGTATGCTGAAGATCTGGTGGCGGGCGACGAGCACGGCCTGTTCCGGCACCGCCAGACCGAAGAGCACGATCACGAACAGGATGTTTTTGCCGGGGAAGTTCAGACGTGCAAACCCATAGCCGGCGAGCGACGACAGGACCAGGGTACCGAGTGTCAGCCCGCCCGAGACGATGATGCTGTTGAGCACCCAGAGAAATACCGATGAGGTGCCGATGGTGTTGATGTAGTTCCTGAGCGTGTAGGGTACGCGAAAAACCGAATTCGGATCGGCCATCAACTCGGCATTGTCCTTGAGCGACAGGCCGATGACCCACAGAACCGGCGCGATCATGGCGATCGAAAGCAGGATGACGAGGGCCAGCAACACGCGGTCGCCAAATGCGCGTCCCTTGATGGAAATGGCTGGCGCGCTCATGCCTGATCCGCCTTGTTGCGTGCGACGAGGTACTGGGCCATGGCCGCGATCAGGATCAGAATGAACAGTATCTCCGATGCCGCGGCGCCCATGCCCAGATCCCAACGACGGAATGCGGTGTCATAGATGTAGAGCACGATCGGCTTGGTGAGGTTGTTCGGGCCGCCGCGCGTCATCAGCCATGCCTGGCCGAACAGCTGAAATTGCAGCACGATCTGGATAATGATCACCAGGATGAAAGTGCGTTTGATCGACGGCAGCGTGATCGAGCGCAGCGTCTGCCAGCGATTGGCATTGTCCAGGGCTGCCGCCTCGTAAACATCCTGCGGGATCTGCTGCAGCGCCGAGAGAAACAGCATCATCGGCAAGCCGATGCACCACCAGACGGTGGCAATGGCGATACCGATCATGGCGAGGCTGGGGTCGGAAATGAAAGCCGGGGCGGTTGCGCCGAACCATCCGTAGATCGTCGACAGCAGGCCGACATTCGGAATGAACACGATGCGCCATATCAGTGTGACGATTGTGACCGACAGAACCGAGGAAGAAAAGAACAAGGTCCGCAACACAGCGGCAGTGCGCGTGCGGCGGTTGAGGCAAAGCGCGAGAAAAAGGCCGATCAGCGCCAGCGTCGGCACTGTCAGAAGCACGAAGTAGAAGGTGTTCCAGACCGATTGCAGGAAGACCTTGTCGTGAAACAGCCTGACATAATTGCCGAGACCGACAAAATTTCCGGACGAGAACGTGTCGGCTTTGTGGAAGCTCAGCCACATCCCCCAGAGGAGCGGAAAGATGAGCAGCGTCGTGAAGAAGAACAGGAACGGCGCTACGAAAACGAAGTTTCGCCATTGCGGCGCATAGATATCGACGCTCGGAGCCCTGACGCTCACGGCTGCTATTGCGGTCTGCGGCATCGTCAGCCGGTCGGCCATATCAAGCCTCCCTCGCGTGCCAGGCGCGGCCGGCCGCGCTGAACAGATGCGACTTCTGGCCGTCGAAGGCGAGCCCTACCTTGTGGCCGACCGCGACCCGGCTGTTGCCGACATCGGAGCCGACGATCTGCTGGCCATCGCCAAGACGAATGTAGATCAAGGTGCGCTCGCCGAGCCGCTCGAGCACATCGACCACGCCATCGGCATTGCCCTGTCCCGGAGGAACGATGCGGACATCTTCCGAACGGATGCCGAAGCTATACTTGTCATCGGCCAACAGGTCGGAAGAAATCGCGGTCCGAACCGATATACCGTCCGAAAACTTGGCCGTGGCGTTGCCACTCGATCTGTCCAGTGTCGCATCGATAAAGTTCATCGCCGGGGCACCGACGAAGCCGGCGACGAATTTGGTCGCGGGGCGCTCGTAGATTTCCATGGGAGAGCCGATCTGCTCGATCCTGCGGTTGTTCATGACGACGATGCGGTCGGCGAGCGTCATGGCCTCGACCTGATCGTGGGTGACGAAGATCATCGTCGATTGCAGGCGCTGGTGAAGCTGGGCAAGTTCGAGGCGGGTGCGGGTTCGCAGGGCCGCATCCAGATTTGAGAGCGGCTCGTCGAACAGGAAGGCCTTCGGCTCCTTCACGATCGCACGGCCGATGGCGACACGCTGGCGCTGGCCGCCCGAGAGCTGGCCCGGTTTGCGCTCGAGCAAATGCGGCATTTCGAGGATGCGGGCGGCTTCGTTGATCCGCGCGTCAATGACCTCGCGCGACATGCCGATATTCTCAAGCCCGAAGGCCATGTTGTCGCGTACCGTCATATGCGGATAAAGCGCATAGGACTGGAACACCATGGCAATGCCGCGCTTGCCCGGCGGCAGATGATCGATACGTTCTTTGTTGATGGCGATCTCGCCGCTATCGACAGTTTCGAGGCCTGCGATCATGCGCAAAAGCGTCGATTTCCCGCATCCGGATGGACCGAGAAACACGATGAATTCGCGTGCCTTGATGGAGAGCGACAGATCCTCCAGCACCGACATGGCACCGAAGTGCTTGTTCACATTCCTGATTTCGATATCGGCCGTCACGTCGACGCTCCTCCTCAGCGCATGCACTTTCCGACAACACGCCCGAGGTCAGAGCTTCAGGCGTATCATCTGGTAGGAATAGGCCGGCAACGACAGGCTCAATCTGCCGCCAGCTACCGAGGCGCCCACTCCCTTCCTGGGGCCGACATTGCCGGGATTCCCGGCTGAATTGACGGCTTTGAGATCGGCGTGCGTCATCATTTGGTGATCAACGATATCAGCCGCGCCGAAACCAGTGATGTCGATCACGGTTTCGATCGCCTCGCTCAAATGGCGGTTGACGGCGAAGAAGGTGACATGACCGGTTTTCGTGTCGTGCACGCCGGCCACGTCGACATAGGAAACGTCGCCCGCGACGGCGGATTTGTAGGTCGGGCTGTCCACCTTGAGGTCCAGCGCATTGCCGCGGCCGTAGATCGAAGCATAGAGATAGGGATAGAATATCGTCTGGCGCCATGCCGGGCCGTTGGGAACGGTCATGATCGGTGCGATGACGTTCACCAGTTGCGCCAGGCAGGCGATCTTGACCACATCGGAACGACGGATGAAGGTGTTGAGGATCAAGCCGACCTGCAGCACGTCCTCGAAATTGTAGATGTCCTCGAGCAGCGGCGGCGCAAAGGGCCAGCCGTCATTGCCGCCAAGAATCTTCTTGTCCTGCTCCTTGGAATGGTACCAGACGTTCCATTCGTCGAACGAGATGTAGACCTGCTTGGCTGAGCGCTTCTTGGCCTTGATATAGTCGATGACGCCGGCGACCGAGACGATGTAGTCGTCGAGCTTCTCGCTCATTGCGAGATAGTTCGGCGCGTCATTGGCTTGGTTGTCGAAATACATATGCAGCGAGATGTAGTCGACCTCGTTGTAGGTGTGGTCGAGCACGGTCGCTTCCCATTCGGGATAGGTCGGCATCTTGGCATTAGAAGAGCCGCAGACCACCAGTTCGAGCGACTTGGAGAAGGCGCGCATCGCCTTGGCGGTCTCATGGGCCAAGCGGCCATATTCGTCGGCGGTCTTGTGGCCGATCTGCCAGGGGCCATCCATTTCGTTGCCGAGGCACCACAGCTTGACGTCGAAGGGCTCCTTGCGGCCGTTGGCGATACGCTTGTCGCTCCACTCACTTCCGCCTGGATGATTGGTGTATTCGAGAAAGTTGCGGGCTTCGTCGAGGCCACGCGAACCGAGATTGACGGCAAGCATCATCTCGGTGTTGGCGGATGCGCACCAGTCGGCAAATTCATGCAGGCCGACTTCGTTGCTTTCCGACGTGTGCCAGGCGAGGTCGAGGCGCACCGGGCGCTCTTCCTTGGGGCCGACGCCGTCTTCCCAATTGTAGGCTGAAACGAAATTGCCGCCGGGATAGCGGACGATCGGAACGTTGAGTTCCCTGACCAGATCGATAACGTCTTGACGCATGCCATTGGCATCCGCCGTCGGGTGGTCCGGCTCATAGATGCCGGTGTAAACTGCCCGCCCCAGATGCTCGATAAAGGATCCATACAGCCGCGGATCGATTTCCGAGACAACATAGCGCGGATGCGCCGTTACGGCTGCCTTCATGCATTCCTCCCACGATATCACAAATGATGATTTAAATCACCTTATTCGATATCAAAGGGAAGCAACGCTCATTCGTCAAGTCAAAAACATCCAAATGTCTGACAAAAGAACGGCGGCTTCGATCGTTAATTGAGGCAAGAGGCTGAAATTGCTGCACTATCTTTGAAACCCGATTTGATGATATCAACTGGTTTTGATTCTGAGCAGGATGTCCTGATCGTAATTTCCAAATCCCTTGCCGAAAATATTGATCCCGCCGGGACGCTCGGCGTCGTCCTTGACGCCGATACGGATGCGGATCGAATGATGGCTCTTGAGGTCGAGGACAGCGAGGCTGGTTTCAGAAATCCTGACACCGTCGACATAGGTGCCGTCAGCGGAAATTCGCCAGTTCTTCAGCTTGCCATATTGTGAGCCCTTGAGCTTCCACCAGGAGGGCGTGAAGACGCCGCGCTTGTCGCCGAAATCGCCAGGTGAGGTCCACGTTCCGACATCGATGCCATTGATCGTAAGCGTGATGTCCGAGGGCCAATCGGCGCTGGTGCCAGGCACTTCCGAGGACAGCTCCACCACCACTTCCAGCTCCGTAATCTCGGCATTGGCGAGCTTGGCATTGTTGGGGAACTGGTATTCTACAAAGCCGCGCGTGAACCACAGCAATCCGGCTTTCATGCGGTCCGGATCGAGAAAAGTGTTGGGCACGTCGAGCAGACCGATGATCCCATCCGGCGAACAGAGGCCGCAGGGCGCCGTGACCTCGAAACCGGTGTAAAGCCCAATCGGCATCGACACTTCGATCGCATCGTTCTTGACCGAACGATACTCGCTCTTGAAGACCACGAGCACTTCCTCGGCGGTCGGATAGCAGATTTTCTGGCTGCCCTTCTTCGCCTTCTGGTTCTCCGTGCGGATCAGGCCAGCATCCTCGAGCACCTGGATATTGGTCGAGACCGTCGATTGCGGCAGCGACAGCACGGCGGCGATGTCATTGACATTCATCGGCCCCTTCTCATGCAGCAATTTCAGCATGGAGATGCGTGCCAAAGAGGCCAGCCCCCTGAGGACGGCAATGCCCTCCTCAGGTTCGATCACAAGAAAATTGCGACTCATGGATGTGCCAGCCCTGTGCGAAATCTATATCCGAAATCACCTTGTATATCGGGATAATTGATTTAATCAATGCGTTGCCGGCTCCATGTCACTTCGGGCCGTAGATCCACAGGGCGGAGCCATAGCCGTATCGAGGCGAAAAGGACCCATGTGTCACAGCGAAGCGCGACGCGGCGGAAGTGCTTGATCTTCGAGAAGAGCCGCTGGAGGCGGTTGCGTTTGTGGCAGTCCACTTCCGGTTGGATTTGAGCGGAATGTTCGGAGTGGCACGCCCTAAATATCGATGCGCTGCTCGCTGCCGGGGTCGAACAGGTTGACGCTCGCCGGATCGACGGCAAGGAATATTGGCTCTTTTCGCCGGCCTGCAAACCTCGGTGGCAAGCGTGCGATGATCGACTGATCGCCAACCTGCACCGTCACCATGGTTTCAGGGCCGGTCGGTTCCACCACATCGATGACCCCCGAGACCGAAGCTTCATCGCGAGCAACTGCCTTTAGTTCTTCAGGCCTTACGCCCAGGATCACCGGGCGGTCGAAATCGACCTGTCGCTTGCCGGCCGGCATTGCGACCGACACGCCGGTCGCTGCGAAACGCACGCCGCTCGGGCTCGAGGCCAGTCGTCCAGGAAGGAAATTCATTGCCGGCGATCCGATGAAACTTGCGACGAAGATGTTGGCGGGCCGTTCATAGATGGTGCGAGGATCGGCCAGTTGCTGGATATGGCCTCCCTTCATCACCGCCACCTTGGTGCCCAACGTCATTGCCTCGATCTGATCGTGCGTCACATAGACGATGCTCGTGCCGAGACGCTCGTGCAGGCGCTTGATCTCTGTGCGCATTTCCACACGAAGCTTCGTCGAGATTGGACAGCGGCTCGTCGAACAGGAACAGCTCGGGGTCGCGCACGATCGCCCGCCCCATTGCAGCGCGCTGCCGCTGTCCTCCCGAAAGGTTGGCGGGGCGCCGGTCGAGCAGGTGTGAAATCTGCAGCAGTCGTGCCGCGTCGTCGACTGCACGCTTACGCTGGTCTGCGTCCACGCCCCGCATTTCCAGTCCGAAGCCGATATTTCTCGCTACCGACATTGTCGGGTAGAGCGCATAGGACTGGAACACCATCGCGATATTGCGGTCCTTGGGTGCAAGGTCGACGACGGAGCGTCCGCCGATCAGGATGTCGCCGCCGGACGTGTCGTCGAGGCCGGCAATCATGTTGAGCAAGGTCGACTTGCCACATCCGGACGGCCCGAGCAGAACCAGAAAGCCTCCGTCCTCAAGCTCGATGTCGACCCCGTGAAGGACCTGCACGGAGCCATAGGACTTGCGCACGTCCTTGATGGAAAGTGTCGCCATGCGAATACTCCTAACCCTTGATGGCGCCCGCAGTGAGCCCCTGAACCATGGTTCGCTGGACAATGGCGAAGAGAACGACGACAGGCAGGATGCTGAGAATGCCGCCCGCCGCCAGGACGCCCCATGGAAGCTGGAACTCGCCGACCATCAGCTGCAGGCCTACGGGCCAGGTACGGGATCCCTGCCCCGTCGTCAGCATCAAAGCGAACAGGAACTCATTCCACGCAGCGATGGCAATGAACACCGAACTTGCGACCAGGCCGTTGCGCGCGAGCGGCATGACGATGCGCACCATGGCACCAAGCCTGGTCGAACCATCGATGCGTGCCGCGCTCTCGAGTTCCCTGGGTGCGGAATCGAAGAAACCTTTGAGCATCCACACGAACAGCGGCAGCAGGAAACTCGTATAGGCAAGCGCAAGGCCGAAACGGCTGTCTACAAGACCAACGCCGCGCATGACGACATAGAGGGGAATGATCATCATGACTGCAGGAAACATGCGAACGACAAGATAGCCGAGCATGAGCTGAGTTCGGCCCCGAAACGCGAAGCGGGAAAATGCATAGGCCGCAAGCGTGCCCGTGGCGACGCAGATCGTCACCGTCAGGAAAGTGACGGTGATGCTATTGCCTATCAGGCGCGGGAAACCGGACTGCGTCCAGATCGCCACATAATTGTCGAAGGTAACGCGCCTCGGTATGTACTGCATCGTCTGGGTGACAATGTCGGCCTCATATTTGAGCGATGTCAGCAACATCCAGATCATCGGACCGATGCAGAACATCGACAGGCCCGCGAGGACGAAGTAGGTGGCGATGTTCGCAACTGTGCGCCGGCGGCGCTTGCTTTCAATCATCGCCCTCTCCCTTGGTAATCCTGGACAGGCGGATGTATGCCGCCGCGAAGATCATCAGGATCACAAACATCACCACCGACAGCGCCGACGCGTAGCCGAAATTGAATTCCTTGTAGGCTGTCTGGAAGGCATAGAGCGACAGGACCTGCGTGGCATCTCCCGGTCCGCCACCGGTGAGAATGAGGAGCAGATCGGGCGAATTGACCAGACCAATGACGCGCAGGATGACTGCCGCCGCGATGACGGTCTTGAGCATGGGCAAGGTGATCAGCCTGAGCTGCGCCGAGACGCCCGCGCCGTCCACTGCCGCTGCCCTATAGAGATCTTCGGGAATACTCTTCAGGCCCGCCAGCAGCAGCAAGGCGAAGAATGGAAAACCATGCCAGGCCTCGACGAGGACGGTCGCCGCCAGGGCGGTATTGGGATCCGCGAACCAGGCCTTGTAGGTCTCCAGCACGCCCACGCGGACAAGAAGGTCGTTGATGACGCCAAGCCGCGGATCGAGCAGCAAGGCCCACATATGGCCCGCAACGACGTTGGGGAGGAAATAGGGAAGCAGGATAAGCACGGCGAAGATCTTCGTGCCCGGCAGATCCCTGTTGAGGGCTGTCGCGGCGAGAAGGCCAAGCGCCAGTTCCAGCACGATGGCGGCAGTGACCCACACGACCGTATTCTTCAGTGCGATCCAGAAGACCGGGTCGGACCACATTCCGGCATAGTGTTTGAAGCCGACCCAGCCATCCAGCCCGGGACGCGTGAGACGCATGTCGCGAAAACTGATGGCCATGCCGTAAAGCGTCGGATAGGCGATCACCAGAAGGATCATGACGAGGCTGGGGAGGAGCAGCAAATACATCCAATATCGGGTCTCGGACAGTTCGCCGAGGGCCCGCAAAGGCAGATATCTGCTTGAGCTTGACGTCATGTATCTCCGGAGCGAAAGCACCGTCCCGTTGCGTTCAAAGCACGACTACACGTCGGAGCAGCCGTGCCGGGATATCAGCGAAGGGCCGCTTCGAGGCCTTGGATCATCCGGTCCACAGCCTGTTCCGGCGTCGATTGACCCGTGAGCACCGATTGGAAAGCGGGATTGACGACATTCTCGGACCAACCCGCCACTCCAACGAAATTGTTCGGCAGGCGTCCGAACTTCAGCGTTTCGACAGCCGCGTTATAGATTGGATTGCCGGTGATACGCTGATCCTGCAGGGCAGCGGCGGAGGCCGGGAAATATCCCGTGCCCTCGAGCAAGGTCAGCGCAGCATCGGTCTGGCCCCAGAAACTCACCCACTGCCAGGCGGCCTCGATATTGTCTTCCTTCATGATACCGTTGCCGGCGTAGGCGACGCGAGCGACATGCGCCTTCGGACCGGCCGGCATCGGTGCGGTCGAGAACTGCTTGCCCTGCTTCATCGCAGCCGAGATTTCATTCAGCGAACCGGTATGGTGCCACACCATCGCCGTCTGCCCGGTGCGGAAGCCCTCCATGATCTGGCGGTAGCTGTCATTGGGCGCGCTCGGCGGCACAACCTTTTCCTTCAGGAAGAGATCGGAATAGAACGTTATCGCCTCGACCGCCGCCGCCCTGTCGATGGCTGGCTGTCCATCCTTGACGATCGGCGAGCCAAACGCCTCCATGACATCGATGACGTATTTGAAACCGCCGGCGCCGGCGCGCATGCCGAATGCATACCTGCCCTTCGACGGATCGGTGAGCTTGCGGCAGGCACCCAGGAATTCGTCGAATTTCGTGGGTGGCCCGGCCAATCCGGCTTCCTCGAAATAGTCGGCGCGGTAGTACATCCAATCGACGAAGGCAAAGGCGGGAACCGCATAGATAGCGCCGTTGCTGGAAAGCCCGGTCCAGCGATTGTCGGGAAAATTGGCCTTGCCCTGCCATCCATTCACCCGCTCGGTAAGGTCAATCAACCCCTCCATCGCGGTAAGATCGGCGAAGCGCTCGGCGATCACCATGGCGGTATCCGGACGCCCACCGGTCAGCACGGCCGAAGAGACCTTCGCCATGTATTCCGAGTTCGGGATGTTCTCCTGGGTCACCGCCACATCTGCATTCGCCGCCTGAAACGATCCGATAATCTTCATCAGGCTGGCCATTTCCGACTGACTGGTGAAATGGTGCCAGTAACTGATGGCATTCGCGGCACGGGCACCGCCGACGCGCCCTGCCACCGCAAGAGCCGCCGAACCCATGAGAAACTGCCTCTTGTTCAACTGCATGCGCGACCTCCTCGCAGATATCAGATCAGCAATCTGATCGATCAGTTGCAGTTTTTGGGTAGCATCCTTTCCCACGCCGTGCAACCGCGCCGGCGCGCAAACTGGCAAAACGGCTGATGGCTACCGGGCTGTCAGACGAGACCCAGGTTCCGTTGCATCGCAGCCTGGAAATGGGACTGCAGCTTTGCTTCGGCGGCATCCGCATTCCTGGTGCTGCAAGCCTCGAGGATGTCGAGGTGCTCCTTGATCGTCCGGACCATGATAGGCGCGGTGATCTTCCGGTCGAGCCGCAGCAGGCGCAGATAATTGTGCATGCGCCGGTAGGTGCTGTCGATCAGAGGATTGTGCAATGACGCAATGATTGCGCCGTGAAACTCTCCTTCCAGCGCGTCCATCGCCTCCAGTTGTTCCCTTCCGAGGCCATCCCGCTCCACGCTTCTAAGCAGACGGGAATGCCGGATTTCCAAGGCGTTCATGACGGTTTCGTCGCCTTGTTCGGCAAAGACGCGGATCGCAGAGCGCTCAATGATGGCGCGAAATTGGTAGGTGGCACGCGTAAGCTCCATGCCGGGCCTGATGAACTGGATGCCGGAGCGCGGGTGGATGATCAGAATCCCTTCCGCCTCCAGAACGCGCAGAGCGTCCCGAAGCGGGGCAACCGGCACGTCGACGATCGCGGACAACTCGTTTTGCGAGACGAAGGCCCCGGCAGGAACGCGTCTGTCGAACAGGCCCTCCAGAATACGCTGATAGGCAATATCGCTCATACGGATGGCTGCCCCCAGACCGGTAGAGACGGTTTTTGCTTTGCCCACCACTTGCGGCACCCCCATTGGTCCGATACTAAGGACGCAATCTGATAGATCAGTTTATCGTTGTAAACGATCAGAAAGCCCTTGTGATGAGCCTCTCGCATTTTCGTATAACCCGATTTCAGTTCGCCCGCGACCGGGTAATCGGAGACAGTCAAGTTCGGGTGGACGATGTCAACGTCGCCACGTTGGAACTCGTCTCGGAAAGCGGCGAGGTGGGGCTGGGGTTCATCCAGGCGCTCCTCAATCCTCTACCCGATCAGACGGAGATCGAGACTGTTTTCGAACACGAGGTTTGGCCGATACTCAGGGGACACAAGGCGATCGCGCTGGTTCACCGTGTGAACCGCCCGCGTGGCGGCAACC
Source organism: Mesorhizobium sp. M0047 (assembly GCF_040323315.1). Classification (NCBI taxonomy): domain Bacteria; kingdom Pseudomonadati; phylum Pseudomonadota; class Alphaproteobacteria; order Hyphomicrobiales; family Phyllobacteriaceae; genus Mesorhizobium; species Mesorhizobium sp. M0047. Next base: position 258,104 of record NZ_JAMYUW010000004.1, read on the forward strand.
AGCGGACCTATTCGCTGCCCTTTCACGAGGCGGTTCAGGTGGCGCTTTGGGATCTTGCGGCGAAGGAAGCCGGCCTGCCTCTTCACGTCTTGCTTGGCAGTCGCCGCAGCCGTGTGAAAGCCTACGCCAGCGGCCTCGATTTTCACCTCAACGACGAGGCTTTTGTCTCACTGTTCTCTCACGCGGCATCGCTTGGCTACTCCGCTTTCAAGATCAAAGTCGGCCACCCGGATTTCGACCGCGATCTGCGGCGCCTGGAGCTGTTGAGGACCTGCGTTCCGGCAGGCTCGAAAGTCATGATCGATCCAAACGAGGCGTGGACATCGAAGGAAGCGCTCGTGAAATTGGTCGCGATCCGCGATGCCGGTCACGATCTTCTCTGGGTCGAGGATCCAATCCTGCGTCACGACCACGAAGGATTGAGAACGCTCAGGCATGCCGTGACATGGACCCAGGTCAACAGCGGCGAATATCTGGATCTTCAAGGCAAGCGGCTTCTTCTGGAAGCCCACGCAGCCGACATGCTGAATATCCACGGCCAGGTGACTGACGTCATGCGCATCGGGTGGCTAGCCGCGGAACTTGGAATCCCGGTCAGCATCGGCAACACCTTCCTGGAGGTTGGCGTGCATATGGCGGTCGCGCTTCCCGAGGTCGAATGGCTGGAATATTCGTTCCAGAATTTCGATCATCTGGTGGAGCAGCCCATCGAAATCCGAGACGGCTACGTCTATGCGCCCGATCGACCCGGCCATGGATTGGTGCTTTCCGAAAAAGCACGCGGCGAATGGAGGAGACCGAGGCGACTGGCCCGGTCGGAACTGGGCACAGCGCCCGAAAATCCACGCCTTGTCCCGTGAAGCAGAAGAGAAGCTGAAGGCCAGACTGGGCGGCGGTCAAAAAATCAGAAATCCTGCTGTCGTTCCGTGCAGCCCTCGGAGACTGCGCGGTAGTGGCGACCCCACGGTCCGATCGAATTTGCACAGTCACCATGAATATTTGATGCCGCGCGTCGGTTTATCGACCGGCCAACGTCAAATCGATCTCGGTAATGTGCCAGCGGCCGAGATTGGCGGTGTAGAGTTTGTTACCCTTGAAGGCGATATTGGTGGGGTGCGCGAGCGTCGTCGCGGCCGAATCCTCGATCAATGTCTCGAGTCCCCGGTCCTTGCGCCAGCGGTAGATCCGGCTGGGCTCATAGCATGAAATGAACAGCGAGCCGTCCGGAGCGAAGGCTAGACCATCCGGGACGTTATGTACGCCCTCGATGACGACCTGTTTCGGCCCAGCCGCACCATCGGCAAGGATCGGCACATGGCTGACACACGAGGCATTGCTTTCCACCACATAAATCCCGCTCCCCTCCGGCGCCATAGCCATGCCATTGGCAAAGGACATCGCCTCCTGGCACCACAGACGGCCCTGGCCCGTTTTGAGATCGTAGCGGAAGATGCCGGAACGATTGTCGTCGCCGACGCTGTCCGACACGTAGAGCCAGCCCCTCGCCTCATCGACGATGGGATAATTCGGCACGCGGATGCCGGACGACGCGAAGTGCTCCATGCGCGCTGTCGCGGCATCCCAACGAAAGATCGCCGCGTGCTTCAGGTCACAGGCGAAGCAGTTCCCCATGCTGTCGAAGGCTATGCCGAGCAGAAAACCGTCCGTGCCGCCCATGCGCTCAACCGAGCCGCCGTCGGCGGCAAGCCGCAGGAGGTCGCCGGTTTCGGTGCCGCACCAGATCGACCCGTCACGGTGGACGGCCACGCCCTCCGGGTGCGCGACGCGCGGGTTGGTGAAGATGCCGTCGAAGAAGACGCGCGCGGCGGACATGTCGAGCAACGGCTTTACCATGGGGTCCTCAGCTTGCGACGTGCGATCTCTTGTGCGGCGATGCAGAGCTCGACCATTGCGCGGTCGGCGGCGAGTATCTCGGCGATCAGCGCACCGCGCTCCTTGGCGCTGACAAATTCGAGGCGCCGCAGGCCGAGCGGATCGATGCGATTGCGCAGAACAGCGAGCGCATCGCTGGAAGGCAGCGGGACCTCCCGGCAATCGGCGTCGAAGGTCACCGCAAACCCGGTGGCGTCGCGGATCTGCAGCTGCATGACGCCGGGCATGGTCTCGATGACGATCAATTCCCGGGATATCCGGTCGAGTCGGAAGACGCAGAGATCGGTGAACACCAGCGCCTGGCCGGTGCGATAGCCCATCGGCTCTCGCTCCGCCGGTGTCAGCAGCCCGCGGGCGGAACTGACGATCTCCACCTCGTCCACCAGCGACTGGACCGAATGCCGGGGAATGTAGAGCAAATAGTCGCGGTGCATGTTGGCGACATCGGCCATGCCGCCTTGCCCTGGCAACCGGATCAGGCCACCGCTCGGTTTGCGCAGCGCGATGGTGTTGACGCGGCCACGCCGGTCGACCTGCGCCGCGCCAACGATCTCATGCGTCACGGCACCCGGCTGATAGTAGGTCGAGTAGGTGTCGTCGCCGCCGGCATGCGTCACCGCCGTCTCGCAATCAAGGCTTTCGATCAGCGACAGGATCATCGGGCTCGGCGCTATGTCGAGATGGCCGCAACTCATCGTAGCGATGATCATGTCGGGCGCATGCGTTGCCTTGGCCAACCGGTAGGCGACGTTGGCCAGCGGCGAGACAGCGCCGGCGCTGGCAAAACTCTCATTGTCGAGTTCGGCGGCGATGCGGGCGGCAATGATCTCGTCGATGGATGCTTTCTCCGCATCATGAGCGAGCGCCGGCATTGCGAGGGCCGTTTCGGCGCGAACCTTCGCAGCCCTTTGCAGCGGCTTCGGCACGCCATCGGAAGGTAGTTGGAGACTGTCTGCCAAGGGTGTTTCCCGTGCCGCGAATACCTCCGACAGCGCCTGATAGTCGGTGACATAGAATGGCAGGCAGGACGCCGGCCAGGCGCCGCCCGGTGCCAGCGCTATGGCCGAAACCTGGTTGCGGGTCAGCACACTCTGGCGTCCGTCCTGCCGCAGCGCCCCAACCGGGACGATCTCCTCGACAGTGACCAGCACCTTGCGTGCCGCGCCCGCCATTGCGAAGTCCAGTGCGCGCGGGCCGATGACCTGAACATTGCCGTTTTCATCCGCCCGCTGTGCGTGGACGACGAACGTATCGAGCCTCAGCGGCGGGATGAATCCCATATCTGTTCCGGCGATCGGATCGGGCATGGCTCTCGCACCCGGCAAACGCGACAGCATGTCCGATCCCTCCGGAAGCTGGAACGGCATGGACGGCAGATTCTGCTGCGCAGCCCGCAACGCCTGGATCATGGCCAGTGCCGTCCAATCGCGAACCGGTATCGCTTCGCTTTCGGCGGCGGCACGGAACCTCGGCGGCAGGCCGAAAATATCGAGGCTGGAGAAGCAGAGGTCGATTTCCGCCACCGCATCCGCTTCGAGCAGCAGCTCGAGCGGCAAGCCGCCCGCCCAGCAAACGTAGTGCAAATCCTTGACGCCCGAGTGGGCTATCGCGCGCAGCAATGCGATCGGCAGCCGAGCGAAATGGTGACCGCCGACGCCAAGCGAGTCACCTCGTCGGACCATCGCGGCCAGCCCTTCGATATCAGTGAAGCGCGGCCGGTTCGACTTGACCAGGGACATTGCGGCACGATCATTCACAGCGCGGACGCCTCGATGCGGTAGCGGGTCACGAACGGCTTTTCGGTTGAGAATTCCAGTGCCGTCGCAACGCCGGATTGGGCGATGGGATTGCCGGCCAGCGCAAGCATCGTGCCTAGCCGCTGGACGGTCAGCGCGCAGGTCTTCACGGTCCAGCCTTCTTTGTCGTGCTCCTGTCGGCGAACTCCTTGACCCGCTGCTGGCCGATCTCGCTGCGATAGAGGTCGCCCAATATGCCGCGCTCCATGGCGAGGCCTGAGGCCAGGTCGCCCGAAACGGCATGCAACGTCAGCGCCTTCAACCCTTCGATCGCGGCGGCTGGCTCGGCGGCAATTATCTCAGCCAATTCCAGCGCGCGCGGCATCAGCCTGTCGACATCGACGACCTCGTTGACTAGGCCGGAACTGACGAATTCGGAGGCCGGCACGATCGCACCGGTCATCAGCAGGAAATTGGCGCGGTTGCGGCCGAGCTTGGCGACGCTGCGTTGCGTGCCGCCACCGCCGGGAACCAGGCCGAGCTTGATCTCCGGCAGACCGAGCTTCGCGAACTGGTTAGCGATCACGATGTCGCAGCACAGCACTAGCTCCATGCCGCCGCCCAAGGCGAAGCCGTTGACCGCCGCGATCACCGGCTTGCGGTTGTTCTCGATCGCCGCGTACATGCGCATGCCGGCAGTCTGGAACGTGTCGAACTCGGCGGCGGTCTGCGCGGCGTATTCCTTGATGTCGGCGCCGGCCATGAAGCCGCGACCTTCGCCGGTCACCACGATCGCTCCGACGCCCGCATCGCCGGACAGCGCCTCGAAGGCGTCGGTGATCTCACCTTGCATCATCCGGTTCATGGCGTTGAGCTGGTCGGCGCGGCGGAAGGTGACGACCGCGACACGGCCAGAGATTTCGACTGTGAGCGTCCGGTAGAAGCGCATTGTCAGGCCGCGTCCACGGTCATGTCGCCGGACGCCTCCAATGCCGCGATTTCCTCCTTGGAAAGGCCGAACTCGGCCAGGATCTCGCGGCCATGCTGGCCGACCAGCGGCGCCGGCCGCTCGATGGTCGCGGGCGTCTCGCTCATCTTGACCGCGGGTGCCACCACCCGCACCTTGCCGCCGCGCGGATGATCATAGCTGGTGATCATGCCCATATGCTTGACCTGCGGGTCTTCGGCCGCGCGGCGGATATCCTTCACCTCGGCGCACCAGATGTCGGCTGCCAGCAGCCGTGCCAGCAGATCCTGCGTGGCGAATTTCTTCGTCTCCGCATTGACCTTCTCGAACACCTCGTCGCGCTTGTCGAACAGGGTTTTCAGATCGTCATAGACGGCAAGCTGCGGCGCCTCCAGCACCTCGTAAAGCGTTTTGAATGGGCTCATGGCGATCGATACATAGCCGCCATCCCTGGTCTCGTAGATGCCGAACGGCGCCTGCATGCCGGGATGGCCGATGCCGGAATTGGGCCGCACGAAATCCTCGCCGAGGTTGAGCACGGCGACATATTCCTGATTGAGATGCGCCAGCAGGCCGGCCAGCAGGTTGACCTCGATCTTCTGGCCCTTGCCGGTCTTCTCGCGATAATAAAGTGCCGACAGGATGCCGTAGACCATGTTCATGGCGCCGATCTGGTCGGCCAGCCCGGCGCCGGCCGGGACCGGCGCCTGGTCGCCGCGGCCGGTGTTGGCAATCAACCCGGCGAGCCCCTGGATCAGCATGTCCTGGCCGGGGCGCTCGACATAGGGCCCTTCCTCGCCATAGCCTGAACCCGAACAATAGATGATGCGCGGATTGACGGCCTTGAAGTCCTCGTAGCCATAGCCGAGCTTGGCCAGCACTCCGGGGCGGAAATTCTGCACCACCACGTCGGCGCTCTTGGCCATCTCCATGATGATCGCGTGCACCTTGCGGCTCTTCAGGTTGAGGGCAATCGAGCGCTTGTTGCGGTTCCAGGCGAGGAAATTCGGGCTCTCGGAGCCGCCCACCCATTTGGCGAAGAAGGTCATGCCGCGGAACATGTCGCCGGCGCCGGCACGCTCGATCTTGATGACGTCGGCGCCCATGTCGCCGAGCAGCTGCGTAGCGAACGGACCCTGCAGCAAATGGCTGAAATCGAGGATGCGGACGCCTTCAAGGGCCTTGTTCATTTCAATGCTCGTTTCGTGTTTTCAAAGCAGTTCGGGAACGTAGCGCGGTGCGGCGGTCAGCCCGCCGTCTACGCGCAAATCGGTGCCCGTGGTGAAGCCAGCGGCATCGGAGGCAAGATAGACGGCGGCCTCGGCCACTTCGGAGGGTTGGCCTATGCGGCCGAGCGGATGCATCTTGACCCAGGCCTTGGCCAAGTTGCCGCCGATCTCCTTGATCAGCCTGTCGTTCATCGGCGTGTTGATGGTGCCAGGCGAGATCGAATTGACGCGGATGTTCACCGGGCCGAACTCGACCGCCATCTGCCGCGTCATCGCCATCACCGCGCCCTTGGCGCCGGCATAGGCGGTCCAACCATCCAGCCCGATATGACCTTGCGCCGAGGCCATGTTGATGATCGAGCCGGACTTCTGCGCGATCATGTGCGGCAATGCGTATTTGCAGCCGCGAAACACGCTGGTCAGGTTGACCGCGATCAGCCGGTGCCATTGCTCGTCGGTCATCTCGTGCACCGGCATGCCGCCAATGGCGATGGCGGCATTGTTGACCAGGATATCGAGGTGCCCTGTCTTCTTGACGGCGCTGTCGATGAGGCCGGCGATGTCGGCCTCTTGAGAGACATCGCAATGCACGTAATCGGCCTGACGGCCGGCGGCGCGAAGTGCGGCCGCGAATTCCTCGCCCGCGCCGTCGGCTATGTCGCCGAGGAAAACATGCGCGCCTTCGCGTGCCATCGCTTCGGCGATCGCGTGGCCGATGCCGTCGGCAGCACCGGTTATGATAGCGGTTTTCCCTTCCAGACGAGCCATGTCAGCCTCCATTCGCACGCCGGCGTTTCGCCTCGTCGAAGGCGACCGCGGCGATGATGATCATGCCGGTGATGACCAGTTGCCATTCGGTCGGCAGGCCGAGGCCGCGCAGTCCGTTGGACAGGAACTGCAGGATCAGCACGCCCAGCGCCATGCCGGTCAGGCTGCCGATGCCGCCGGCAAGGCTGACCCCACCGAGCACCGTTGCGGCGACGACCTGGAATTCGAAATTGAGCCCCGCCGTATGCTGCGCCGAGCCGACGCGCGCGGCGAGAATAATGCCCGCAACCGTCGCCAGCAGTGAGCTGATGATGAAGCAGATGAACTTGACGCGCCGCACATCATAGCCAGCCAGCCGCGCCACTTCCTGATTCCCGCCGACGGCATAGATCTGCCGTCCGAACGGCCGATGCTGCATCATGTAGGCGAAGGCGGCGAGAAGGACGATCGCGATGACAGCCGAATAGGGGATGGTGTTGAACAGGCGGCCATCCGACAGAGCGATGAAGCTGTCGAGGCTGGCATCGTCCGGGATGGCGCGCTGGCCGGTATAAAGATAGACACCGCCGCGCATGATGAACATCGTGCCCAAAGTCACGATCAGCGAGTTGATGCCGGCATAAGCGGTGAGATAGCCGTTCACCACGCCGATGATCAGGCCGAACAGCAGCGCGCCACCGATGCCGAGCCACAGCGAGTTGGTGTCGTTCATGATGATGATCAGCGGCAGGGCAATGGTCGCGAGCAGCGAGCCGATCGAGATGTCGACCTCGCCGGAAATGAACACGATGGCGCAGCCAATGCCGGCGATCAGCGGCAGCGACGCCTGGCCAAGCACGTTGGTCAAATTGCGCACGGAGAAGAAATTCTCGACCGTGAAGGAAAAGAACGCCAGAACCAGGATAAGGCAGACAAGCAGCGCTAGTTCCTGCCGGGCAACGAGCCGCACCAGCATGGATGGCTGGGCCTTTGCGGAAGCCGTGGCTGCAAGGCTCATCTCATGCTCCCTTCGAGTTGGGGCTGATCGCTGGATGTCGTCATCTTACCCGATCGCCGCATTGAGGATCTTCTCCTGTGTGGCTTCCTCGCGCGACATGATCACGGTCAGGCGGCCTTCGCACATCACCGCGATCCGATCCGCAAGTCCAAGCAGCTCCGGCATCTCGGACGTCATCATGACCACCGCCAGACCCTCGCCGGCGAGCCGGTCGATCAGCGCGAAGATTTCCGACTTGGCGCCGACATCGATGCCGCGAGTCGGCTCGTCGACGACGATCACTTTCAGGCCCCGCATCAGCCAACGCGCGATCAGCACTTTCTGCTGATTGCCGCCCGACAGGTTCTTCACCTGCTGGAACAGGCTGGGCGTCTTGATGCGGAAACGGTCGACATAGTCCTGCACCGCTTTGTGTTCCTTCGCCTTGTCGACGAACCCCAGGCGGGCGAAAGCACCGAGCGAGGCCAGGCTTGCATTCTGGTAGACAGGCAGTTCGCCCATCAGCCCTTCGCTCTTGCGATCTTCGGTGAGCAGGCCAATGCCGAGCTTGACGCCGGTGCGCGTGTCATGCGGCACGAGCCGGCTGCCGTCGACGGTGATCGTGCCCGCAGTGATCGGGTCATAGCCTACGATCGCCTTGGCGAGTTCGGTGCGGCCAGCGCCCATCAATCCAAAGAAGCCGAGCACCTCGCCGGCTCGTGCCTTGAAGGAGACGTCGGTCAGCTTCTTCGCCGTGGTGAGGTTCTCCACCGACAGCGCGACCTTGCTGCCCGCCGCGCCACGCTGGCGGGGAAACAGATTGTCGATGCGCCGGCCGATCATGTCCTGGATCAGCGTGTCGTTGGTGTGCTCGTTGATCGGCCTGGTCGAGATGTGGCGCCCATCACGCAGCACGGTCACCGTGTCGGCGATCTCGAACACCTCGTCGAGCTTGTGGCTGACATAGACTACCGCGATGCCAAGGCTGGCCAGCCGGCGGATGACTGTGAACAGCAGCGAGACCTCGTTCGGCGTCAGCGAGGACGTCGGTTCGTCCATCACCACGACGCGGGCTTCATGGGCGAGCGCACGCGCGATCTCGACCATCTGCTGCTGGCTGACCGGCAGCGATCCCGTGCGTGCCGCCGGATCGACGTTGAAGCCGATGCGGTTGAACAGTGCGGCGGAATCGGCGCGAATCTTCTTCCAGTCGATCGAGCCGGCTCTGCCGGTCGGATAGCCTTCCAGGAAGATGTTCTCGGCAACGGTGAATTCGGAGATCAGCGCGATCTCCTGAAACACGACCTTGATGCCTTCCTTCAAGCTGTCGCGCGGCGACTTGATGTCGACCTCGTGCCCGCGCATGCGGATGGTGCCGGCATCCTTGCCGTAGACACCAGCCATGATCTTGATCAGCGTCGACTTGCCGGCGCCGTTCTCGCCCATCAAGGCATGGATCTTGCCGGGCTCCAGGCTGAAGTCGACATTGTCGAGCGCCACGACGCCGGGGAAGCGCTTGTCGATGCCGCGCAGTTCGAGCGCCGGCACACTGGTGTCGATGGCCCCGCCTTCGCCAGGGTGAAGGAAATCAACGGACATTGGCTTTGTTCCGGATGATGTCGAGATAGGTTGCGAGGATGATGACGACGCCCGGCACCACCATCTGCAGGTCCTGGTTCCAGCCGAGAATGATGATGCCGTTGTCGATCACCTTCAGCACCAGCACGCCGAGCAAGGTGCCGAACAGCGATCCACGGCCGCCGAGCAGGCTGGTGCCGCCGAGGATGACGGCAGCAATGACCGTCAGTTCGAAGCCTCGGCCGGCGGTCGGCTGGCCGGCATTCATCAGCGACGACAGGATCATGCCGGCAACGCCGACGCAGAGCCCGGTGAGGACGAAGGCAAACAGCTTGAGGCGCTCGGACCGAAGGCCGGACAGGCGCACCGCCCTTTCATTGGCGCCAACCGCATAGAGGTAGCGGCCGAGCGTGGTGAAGCGCAGCGTCACATAGGCAACCACGAAGATCAGCGCCGCCAGGATGACGGGGACCGGCACCGCGCCGACGTAGCCGGCGCCGAGATCGGTGAAGCTCGCGAGCTGATTGTGGTTCTGCACCGCCTCGCGCGTGAACAGATAGACGCCGCCTTGCAGCATCATCATCGTGCCGATGGTGGCGATCAGCGAGTTGACGCGCAGCCTGGTGACGACCAGCCCATTGAACAGGCCGACCCCGCCGGCAAAGGCAAGCGCCGCCAGCAAGCCAAGCGTGAGGCTGTGTGTAGAATTGAGCACCGCCATGCCGATGCAGCCGACGAAGGCGAGTGAAGCGCCGACCGACAGATCGACCTCGGCGGTGATGATGAGCATGGTCATGCCCGAGGCTACGATCAGCACCAGCGCGCATTGGCGCAGAATGGCGATGATGTTGGCCTCCGAATAGAATTGCGGCGCCGCAATCGAGATGGCGATGCAGAGCACCGCCAGGATGACACCCAGCACAAGCTGGCTGCTGCCCAGCAGCTGGCCACCGACAAAGCGCTTCGGCGCGGAGGCGTGTGTAAGCTCGCTCATCTCGATCCATTCGGCCGCTATGGTTCAGGCGCCCTTCCCGCAATGCGGGAAGGGCAATGTCAGCCGGCTTTATTTCTTCAGGTCGGCGGAGGTCTTCATGCACTTTGCCGGCGGCTGCAGTGCGTTGACGGCATCCCATTTGATGGTGCGGGTGGTGCCGTCATAATCGTAGAACTTCTTCCAGTCCTCGCCGTTCATCGGCGCGGTCGGGCTGACGATGTGCTCCGGCACTTCCTCGTTGTTGAACAGTTTCACCGCTGCATCGATGGCGGTAAAGCCTTCTTTTTCCGGGAACATCGCGGCCTCGATGCGATACGACGGCTCGTTCTGCATCGCGTTGATGAAGGCAAGCCCCTCGCCGCCGGTGCCGACGGTCAACAGGCCATCCTGCGGCTTGCCAGCCGCCTTCCAGGCCTGCAGCCCGCCCAGCGACGACGAGTCGTTGATGCCGTAGATGATGTTGATGTCGGCGTTCTTGGCGAGTGCCGCCGAAGACACTTCGAGAGCGCGGTCGGGATTGCCGCCGCCGTCAAGGTCGTGGACCATGACCGCGTCAGGAATGACGGTCTTCAGCCCGTCCATGAAGCCGTGCGAGCGCAGCACCGTGGCGGAGAGCAGCGGCAGGCCGACATTCATCACCTTGGCAACGCCGCCGAGCTTTTCCTTGGCATATTTGCCGGCTTCGACGCCGGAGAAATAGCCGGTGTCATAGTCGCAGATGGCGACCATCGTCGTCATGCCCTTGACCGGATTGCCCTCGAGCACCACCGGAATGTTGGCGGCTTTGGCCTGGCGCAGCAGCGGTACCACACCTTCTTCATTCACCGGCGTGATGATCAGGACATCGACGCCCTTGGCGATGAAGTCTTCGGCTGCGGCGACCTGCTTGGATATGTCGAGATTGGCGTCCTGCACCTCGACCTCGATGCCGAGTTCCTTCCCGTGAGCCTTCATGCCTTTGATGACGTTCTGGTACCATTCATGGGTGGCGTAATTGGTGACGTACCCGATGCGCTTGGGCATGTTCTCGGCATGTGCAGCCGCCGCGCTCATGGCCAGCGCGGCCGCGGATGCAAACAGGATTGACTTGGACCAGTGCATTTTCTTCTCCCAGGTTTATCGCTTTTGTTAATCGCTGAACGGATAGCCCCGCCGTTCCGGGTCGGCACGTAACGAAGAGTTGGATTCCCCCCAGCCGAGCTCCGCCGATATCTTCTCGGCGGCTGCCCGGGTGCGTTCGAAGACGGTTTGCCGGTCGAACCGTGCGGCCTTCTGCGGCAGCAGCGGGACCGTGAGTGCGGCGATGACGGCGCCGGTGTGATCGCGCACCGGCATGGAGATGTTGGTGCAGGCTTCGACGGCCAACGAGGCACGCATCTCGTAGCCGAGCCTGGCCACCTCGTTCAGCCGTGCCTCGATTTCGGCCCGCGTGCCCTGTCCTTCGCCGGCGGTCACGATGCGATCGACAATGCGGTCGCGCTCGGCCCGGTTCGAATGGGCGAGCAAGACCGCGCCTGAACTGGTTTCGAGGATCGGGAAATGCGAGCCCAAGGCAACCGAGTAGCGCATCGGCAGTGGTGAATCGATCTGCAGCACCACCAGCGCGTTCTGGCCTTCGCGCACCACGAGGTGGCAACTCTGATCGGCATTGGCGGTCAGCTCGCGCATCACCGGCAGCGCGCATTCGACCAGCCGGTTCACCGGCGGGTGCATGTGCGCCAATTCGAACAGCTTCAGCGACAGGCGGAAGCGGTCGGACTGCGTGCGAAAGATATAGCCGCGCTTTTCCAGCAGGAGCAGGATGCGGTAGATTTCGTGAATGGAGCGTCCGAGGCCGGCCGCGATCTCGGTCTGGGTCAGCGTTTCGGCGCTGGCTGCCATGAACTCAAGGACGTCGAGCGCCTTGTCTACCGCAGGCACACGATAGCCGTTGCGGCCGCTTTCGCTGTCGTCGAGCGTCTCGGCAATACTGGCGGCCATCACGCAATGCTCCGTTCCGGTTGCCTGGTTTCGCGGTAGAGGCGATTCACATGGTCTGCTAGTTCGGCCGCCGAAATGTCGCCGGCGATGGCAGCGGCCGCATGCGGCGCGCATTCGCGGAAGAAGCCGATGAAGCCAGGATGCGTCGGACGCAGATAGGACGAGCTGATCGTCGCAAGCGTCGAGTTGAAGAAATTGCCGCAGAGTTGGTTGACCTCGACATCCTTCCAGGCTGCCAGCGATCCCGGCTGTCCGCCCGACTTCACATAGTCGCCGCGCTGGTACTCGGGCGAGCACAGGAACACCGCGTAGTCGATCGCGGCCTGCTTGTGTTTCGACCGGGCACTGACGCCGATACCGGCACCGCCGAGCAAGGCTCCGGCGGAACGCGGCGTCGGCACGTCGGCAAAGCGCAGATACGGCCGGTCGGCCCTGGAGGCATAGTTCACATAGCCGAACGCGAAAGGCACATAGACCACGTCGTCATGCGCGATCATGTGGTCATAGCAGCGGATCGGGTTCCACTTTGATGAGTTCGGATGCGACAGCGCCGCGAGCTCTCGCAATTGAGCGACAGCCTGCTCGACCATCTCCCTGGCAATGAATTGCTCACCGTTGTCCTGTGGGCTGCCAAGCGTCAGAAGCATGCACATGGCATCCGTCGAGACCGACGGCAGGCCGAGCCACTTGCCGTTCTTGCGGGCGCGCCGGCCAAGCTCGACCACCTCGTCATGTGTGCGCGGCACCAGCCCGTAACGATCCAGGAGATCCGGGCGATAGGACGCGACCTGACAAGCGGCATCGATGGGCAACGCCCATTGGCGTCCGTTCCTTGCGTAGGAACGCCAGCACGCACCGACCGAATCGTGTTCGAAGAAACGGATCTGTTCGGCCGACAAATAGGCGTCGAACGGCACCATCAGCCCATCCTCCGCGATGTCGCCGATGAAGGGGTGGTCGAATACGACCAGATCGTAAGTGCCGAGCAGCGGACCGAGGGCACCCTCGCCGAATTCATAGAGGCTGCGGCGGTCCCATTCGATTTCGAGGCCCGGATTGCCTGCGCAATACGGCGCCACGCTGGCGTCGAGCGGACCCCAGCAACGTCGATGATCCCACGCAAGACCGCGCAGTCTTGTCATTTCAGGCAATTCCTCCCTGGAACCGAGCATGTCCGCCCGGCCCGCATTCGTAGCACCTATTTTCACATAGACAAGTAACTTTTACATATGCAAACTGCGGGTTGTTTCCTGACGGGCTTCAAGCCAGACCGAAGCGTTCCACGGCGCGCATGATGCCACGCAGCTCGGCAAGGCCCTTCAGCCGACCGATCAGCGAATAGCCGGGATTGATCCTTGTCTTGCCGATATCGTCGGCGAGCAGATGGCCGTGGTCCGGCCGCATCGGAATGCGCCAGTCGGCGCGACCCTCGTTGCGGCGCCGCGCCTCTTCCTGCATCAGAGCGAGGATGACATGCGCCATGTCGGTGCCGCCCTCGAGATGCTCGGCTTCATAGAACGAGCCGTCATCTTCGATGGTGATGTTGCGCAGATGGACGAAATGGATGCGATCGGCGAATTCTTTGACCATGGCGACGATGTCGTTGTCGGCGCGCGTGCCGTAGGAGCCGGTGCAGAACGTCAGGCCGTTGGCCGGGCTGTCGACGGCGTTGAGGATAAAACGCGCATCCTCGGCGGTCGAAACGACGCGCGGCAGGCCATAGAGCGAGAAGGGCGGGTCGTCGGGATGGATGCACATGCGCACCCCCTCCTCTTCGGCCACCGGAATGATCTCGCGCAGGAACCAGGCAAGGTTGTCGCGCAGCTCCTTCGGTCCGATCGCGTCGTATTCCGCCAGGGCCTCACGAAAACTGTCCCTGTTGTAGCTGCGCTCCGTCGCCGGCAGGCCGGCGATCAGGTTGCGTTCGATCTGGTCGATCTTCTCCGCGCCCAATTCCTTCAGCCGCGCTTCCGCCTCGGCGATACGCGCCGGCGTATAGCTTGCCGCGCCGTTCCTGCGTTTCAGCACGAACAAATCGTAGGCCGCGAAATCGACCGCGTCGAACCGCAGCGCATAGCCGGTGGTCGGCAGCCGATAGGCCAGGTCGGTGCGGGTCCAGTCGACCACGGGCATGAAATTGTAGCAGACCGTCGCAATGCCGGCCTTGGCAAGTGCGCGGATGCTGTCGCGATAGAAGCCAGCGTAGCGCTCGCGTTCCGGTGCGCCGATCTTGAAGGAATTGTGGACCGGGATGCTCTCGACAACCGACCAGGTCAGCCCTGCCGCCTCGATGATGCGCTTGCGCTCCAGAATGCGATCGACCGGCCATGCGCGCCCGTCGTAGATATCATGCAGGGCTGTCACCACGCCTGTCGCGCCCGCCTGCTTAACATGATCGAGTGTTACCGGGTCGTTCGGTCCATACCAACGCCAGCACTGTTCCATGAAGCCTCCTCAATGTCAGGTGGGCGACATTATTGTTGGACCACAGACCTGTCAACACGCTGAATTCTTCTTGAATCGACCGATGGCGGGATCCTTTTTCGACCTTTCTCCGGGTGCTGATTGATTTCCTATCCGTTTCAGCCTAGCCTTGGTCCAACAAATAAGAAGGAACAATGCCTTGGATCAAGAAGCGGCGGACGATGCCGGGGTCAGCAGTTCGGCCGTCGACCAGACGGTGCGGCAGATTCTCGACCTCATTCGAAACCGCGCCATGTCCGTGGGCGACGTCCTGCCCACGGAACGGGAACTTGGCGAGCTGTTCGGCGCCAGCCGCAACACGATACGCGAGGCGCTGCGCACCATCCGCACGTACGGACTGATCGATCCCAAGCCGCGTGTCGGCGCAGTGCTGGCCGACCGCCAGAATGTCGCTATCCAGAACTTCTTCGCCGCTCAGATGGATATTTCAAGGACCTCTTTTCACGACATACAGGGGTTTCGCCGCATCATCGAATTGGGCATCGGCGACCATATCGTCCTTAATGCGAGCACCGCCGAACTCGACGCCCTGGACGAAGTCAACGGCCTGATCGAAGCCAGCAAGGATGTCCAGGAAGCCGCGCAGCGCGATTTCGATTTCCACCTGGCGCTGATGAAGCTCGCCGGAAACCGCATGCTGGTGCAGACCTATCAGTTCCTGTCGCCGGTCATCCTGCACATCATGACCGTCGGCAAATCGATCCGGCCGGTGCTGAGCGAGACACGCCAAGCCCATGGCGAGATCATTGCGGCTCTGCGGGCGCGCGACCGCATTGCCTACAGCTACCTGATGAGCCGGCATCTCGATTCCGGCCTGCGCTTCGTCCCCGACGACCTTGAAAACGCCCGCACCTCGCCGGCGCTGACGGACCCTTCCAAGGATTTGCATCATGTCTGACTTTGAGAAAAAGGTCGCGCTGATCACCGGCACGACCGGCATCGCGCTCGCCACCGCGAAGCGTCTGGCGCAAGGAGGTGCTGCGATCGTCGCCTGCGGTATCGATGGGGCAGCCAATGCCGCCATGCAGGAAAGCCTCATCGGAGCCGGAGCGAATGCGCTGGTGCAGACGGTGGACGTTTCCGTTTCCGACCAGGTTCGCGACGCGGTCGCGGCGGGCGTCAAGCGGTTTGGCGGCATCGATGTCATCGTCAATTCCGCGGCGGTTCATCCCTATGGGACGGCAACGATGACCGACTGGGAAACCTGGAACCGGGCGATGGCGGTCAATGTCGGTTCAATCTATCTGACCGCCCATTTCGGCATCCCGGAAATGATCAAGCGTGGCGGCGGCGCCATCGTCAACGTCGCTTCGGTGCAGGGCTTTGCCTGCCAGCAAAACGTCGCCGCCTATGCCACGACCAAGGGCGCCATCCACACGCTGACACGATCGCTGGCGCTCGATTACGCTGCGGCGGGCATCCGGGTCAATTCGGTCAGCCCAGGCTCGATCCGTACGCCGATACTCGAGAAGGCCGCACGCGGCGACAATGGCAGCGATGCCGATGTCGAAGAGGCCTACCGGCGCTTCGGCGCGGCCCATCCGCTTGGCCGCATCGGGGAACCGGAAGAGGTGGCGGAGTTGATCGCCTTCCTGTGCTCGTCGAAGGCCGGCTTCTGCACCGGCGCGGACTACAGAATAGATGGCGGCCTGACCGCCGGTATCGGCGTGAAGTAAAACCATGAAGATCGGCCTTGGCCTTTACCGGGAGTCGCTGACCGCTGATAATTTCCGCTTTGCCCGCCAGGCAGGCGCCACCCACATCGTTGCCCACCTCACCAACTATTTTCGCGGCCGCGATCCTTCGCTGTCCGCCGGCAGCGAGGCCGAGGGTTGGGGCGATTGCTCAACCGATGAACTGTGGGATTACGAGCATTTCGTCGCTCTGGTGAAGACCGTGCGCGACAACGGTCTCGAAATCGCCGCGATCGAAAATTTCTCACCGCGTTTCTGGTCGGACGTGCTGCTCGGCGGTCCTGACAGGGCAAAACAGATCGAAGGCTTGAAGCGCCTTGTTCGCGATGCCGGACGTGCCGGTATTCCCTGTATCGGCTACAACTTCTCGATCGCCGGGGTCTGGGGCTGGTCGCGCGGCCCATTCGCTCGGGGCGAGGCGATGTCGGTGGGGCTCGATCTCGCTGCCATCGATCCCGATATGCCCCTCCCCGACGGCGTGGTCTGGAACATGCGCTACCGTGCCGGCCGGCCGAATGCCGAGCCGGTGAAGGTCAGCAGCGACGAGCTTTGGCAGCGGCTCGATGTCTTCCTTCGCGAGATCATACCGGTGGCCGAAGAAGCTGGCATTGTGATGGCGGCGCACCCCGACGATCCGCCGGCCGAAGCGCTGCGTGGTACCGTGCGGCTCGTCAACCGGCCGCAGAAATACGACCGGCTGATGGACATGCTCGATTCGCCGTCCAATGGACTTGAGCTCTGCCTCGGCTCGCTGCAGGAGATGCCTGGCACCGACGATATCTATGGACACGTCAGGCGCTTCGCACGACGCAAACGCATCGGCTACATCCACTTCCGCAATGTGCGTGGCAAGGTTCCGAACTATCACGAAACCTTCGTGGACGACGGCGATATCGACATGGCCGAGATAGTCCGCATCCTGCGCGATGAAAATTATGACGGCGTGATGATCCCCGACCATACGCCGGAGATGTCCTGCGACGCGCCCTGGCACGCCGGAAAGGCCTTTGCCTTGGGCTACATGCGCGCGCTGGTCCAGAACGCTGCTGCGCTGGGGCCTTCACGGACCGCCCAAGCAAGATCCGGACAAAAGCCTCATGATAAAATCGACGCGCCTCTATGATCCCAACCTGGTGAGATCTACGGCGCGTCCCCACCTACGTGTTGAGGGCGAACTGATGGCGACCTGAGTGCCCATGGCGGGCTGGTCAACGGCTTCGCTCGCGACCCCGGACGGCGTCCGCCGCTCCGAACCGGAAACGCCGCCAAAAATACCGTCAGCACCCATCCTCAGTATCTCGACACCTATGCGAACGGGCAAGATCAAGCGGCATGAACGCCGACCGATCGTCCCGCTCGCCGACAGCACGATCTATGAGAAGGAGACCTCCCATAGCCAAGTGAGAGATGAGCACCGGTGCACTGATCTACGGTCCCCGTGCAACTCACCTTGACCGCTGCGGAATTACACTTGGATCACACGCAGTTCGCCGAGCCAGCTTTCTGTTCGGCAAAGAGCGCTGGCCGCCATCCGTGAGCTCAACCGTGCGGTCACGTCGTTCGAATAGCCCCAGGCTTTCCTCAAGCCCGATCACACGCCGCTACAAGGTCGCCGTCGGTCGACCGCTTTTCCGCTTGGCCGAAAAGCACCGACGGATAAGGCGACAATTACGAAATTGGCGACGCTGGAAGGGCCATCCGGGTGTCTCTCCAGCGAGACAGACCGTCTTATTTCGATGACTTATGGCTCGGATTTCGAACGCATACCTTCTGCCAAGAAGGAGAACCTACATGATCCAATCCGCTGATCTCAAGCGCGGGGCTTCCACATCCGAGCCGCTTGCCCCCGGCCGCGCCTTACGTCTTCAAACATATGGCGGCCCCGAATCCCTGACAGTCGATAGCGTATCCGCGCCCGAGCCGGGTCCGGGCGAGGTCTTGGTGTCGGTCAAGGCCGCCGCGGTAAACGGCATCGACTGGAAAATCCGTGAAGGCTACCTCCGCGAGCGCTTCAAGCTGACCCTGCCCGCGACACTTGGCATCGAAATGGCCGGCGTCGTGCTTCGGACCGGCCCCAGCGTCACGGGCGTGAAGACCGGGGATCGGGTTATGGCCGCCCTCGGTGGCGTCGGGGCCTACGCCGACCATCTCGTCATCAACGCCGAGAAGCTCGTCCTGACTCCGTCAGCCCTGTCGGACGTTGAGGCAGCGGCCATTCCCGTCGCGGCGATGACAGCCTGGCATGTCATTCAGGCCGCGGATTTCGACCTCTCCGGACGGCGGGTGCTGATCCATGGCGCAGCCGGCGGCGTGGGCGGCTTTGCCATCCAGTTCGCCAAGGCGGCCGGAGCGACCGTCTTTGCCACGGCCTCGACCAATAGCCTGCCGCATGTCCGGGCCCTCGGCGCGGATGAGGTGATCGACTACCGGCAGCAGAACTTCGAGCTGCTTGCGCGCGACATCGATTTCGTCGTTGACCTCGTCGGCGGTGAGGTCGTGGACCGCTCCTGGGCACTCCTGTCGCCCGACGGCCTTCTCGTAAGCATCGCCGCTACGGACCTCGCATCGCGTACGCCGCCAGGCCGCCGCGGCGTCTTCTTATCGAACAAGCCCGACACCGCGCGCCTGTCCGCGATCGCCCAGCAGGTCGCCGTCGGCGCCCTGCGATCGACGATCGCCGACGTGGTGGGCTTCGATGATTTGGCCTCCGCAATCGAGCGCAATCGCGCCGGCCACGCACCCGGCAAGATCGTCGCTGACTTCACCCGCTGATCACCAAGTTTTCAACTTTCAAGGAGTTTATCATGACGACGATCTGGAATCCGGTCCGCGTGGGCCAAATGGACCTGCCCCACCGCCTGGCCTTGGCCCCGATGACCCGCAGCCGTGCCGAGTTCAACGGCGTACCGGGCGAGCACGCCGCTGAATACTACGCCCAGCGTGCCTCGCTGGGCCTGCTGATAACCGAAGGTGTGCAACCGTCGGCCGATGGCCAGGGCTATTTCGCGACGCCGGGGATCCATGCGCCCGAACATGTCGCCGGCTGGCGCAAGGTCACCGATGCGGTTCACGCAAAAGGCGCGAGGATCTTCCTGCAGCTCATGCATGTCGGCCGCATGTCGCACCCGGACAACACGCCGCATCACCGTCAGCCCGTCGCCCCATCGGCCGTCGCGCCCGGTGAGCAGATGTTCACCGCGAGCGGCATGCAGCCCATCCCCGAGCCGCGAGCGCTCACGACCGAGGAAGTCGCCGCCACGGTGCAGGACTTCCGGCGGGCCGCGCGACTGGCTATTGATGCCGGCGCCGACGGCGTCGAGATTCACGGCGCCAACGGCTATATCGTCCATCAGTTCTTCGCGCCGAACGCCAATCACCGGACCGACGCCTATGGCGGGCCGATCGCCAACCGCATTCGGTTCGCCGTCGAAGTGGCGCAAGCTGTCGCCGATGAGATCGGCGCCGATCGCACCGCTATCCGCCTTTCGCCAGGTCTGCCATTGGGCGGGTTCGATGAAGGTCCTGAGGGTCCTGCGCTCTATCGCGAACTGATTGCCGCGCTGGCACCGCTGAAGCTGGCCTATCTCCACCTGATGTACGGCGGGGGCGACGAGCTCCTCGCCGACATCCGCCGTGCATGGCCCACGATCCTGATGGTGCTGCGGCTTGGGCGCACGCGCGAAGCCCTGGACCAGGACATCGTCTCGGGCCAGGCGGACATGACCTCGATCGGCCGTTGGGCTTTGGCCAATCCCGACTTCGTCGAGCGCCTGCGGTTGGGCGCGCCCGTCAACGAGCCCGATCCATCCACCTTCTATGGCGGTCGCGCGGCCGGCTACACGGACTATCCGCGCCTGGCGGGCTGACGCGTCGGCTGCTGTGGTTCATCGGACTGCAGCAGCCGCCTTCTGGCGGTCGTCGCTTGCGTTATCGGATCAAGCTGACCATGCGACATGGGTGATGGCGTTGGCCGACAGTAAGGTAATTGTGGCGGCTTCAGATCCGAATGAACGCTGCCAATTCGTCGGGAGTGCCTTTGGGAAACGCTTCCCTCAGATGGTCGAGAAAGGCGGAAACGCGGGCATTCAACAGGCGCCGCGACGGGTAGAGCGTCCACAGGGCCGCATCCGGACCATCCACGTCCCCCCAATGCACCAGCGTGCCGGCGGCCAGATCATGACTCACCAGCGATATCGGCAACCGTGCCGCACCCACGCCCATGACGACCGCATCGCGAACCATGATGAGCGACGACAGGCTGAGCACCGGGGTGAACGCGATCGTCGTCGGCCCCGTGTCCGGTTTGATATTCCACAATGAGAGTCCTCGGTCCGAGCTCCGCACGACTGCCGGAACGGCGTCTCCGTCCTGCGGTCTCGCCACTTGCGGGCTGGCCACGATCACAAGCCGATCACGCATGAAGACCCGTCCCACCAGGCTTTCATCGGAACGTGGATTGACGCGAATGGCCAGGTCGTACCCCTCTTCGACCATGTCGACGGCGCGGTCCTCGGTCGTGACTTCAAGGTTAACGTCGGGATATTTGAGCGAGAAGCCTGCCGCCAGCTTACCCATCGCAAGTTGAGAGAAGAGCAATGGTGCGCTGATCCGCAAATTTCCACGCGGTTCCCGGTCTCCCGACGCAATCGCTGCGGCCGTCTCTTCCACTTCCGTCAGCAAGCGGCTGGTTCGCTCATGCAGGTCCTTTCCCTCCTGCGTGAGCTTCAGGGCACGCGCTCCGCGCTCGAACAGGCGTAGGCCCAGGCTATTCTCCAGTTCTGCGGCGCGCCGCGAGAGCGTCGCCTTGGGGCGCCCTGTGGCGCGCGCGGCTCGCCCGAATCCACCATGACGTGCAACCAGATTGAAGTCGGCTAGGGCGAGCAGGTCCATGTGTTCCACCAGTGAGACGGGGTGTCTACAAATGGCAGCTTCCGGTGCGTTTGTGGACTCCTAAATAAGCGCTAGCGATTTGATAAAAGCAGGAGTGACCACATGACTATCCTCGTTACCGGTGCGACCGGAACCGTCGGCCGCAATGTCGTCGATCAGCTCATCAGGCGCGGCGCTAATGTGCGCGCGCTCGTCCGCGATCCCTCGAAGGCCAATTTGCCAGCCGCCGTTGCCCTCGCAGAAGGTGACCTGCTTGACGTCGATGCGCTGCGCACGGCCTTCTCGGGCGTGTCCACCCTGTTCTTGCTCAACGCCGTGGTGCCCGACGAGTTTACCCAGGCGCTGATCGCCCTCAATCTGGCCCGTGAGGCCGGGATCGAGCGGATCGTCTATCTGTCCGTGCTTCACAGCGACATCTACGTGAACGTGCCGCATTTCGCCGGTAAATTCAGTGTCGAACGCATGCTGGAGCAGCTGGGCTTCAACGCCACCATCCTGCGGCCCGCATACTTCATCAACAACGATTATTCGGTGAAGGACGTGGTGCTCGGTCACGGTGTCTATCCAATGCCGATCGGTGACAAAGGCATCGCGATGGTCGACGCGCGCGATCTCGGCGAGATCGCAGCCATCGAGCTCGTTCGCCGTGCGCAGGCAAGTGAGCCGCTTCCCCTCGAGCGGATCAATGTCGTTGGTCCCGACACGCTGACCGGCACCGATGTCGCCGCCATCTGGTCGGAAGCTCTCGGGCGGACGATCCACTACGGCGGCAAAGACACCGCTGCGTTCGAGCAAAACCTCCGAAATTACGCACCGAGCTGGATGGCGCTCGACATGCGTCTCATGGCCGAGCGCTTCCTTGTGGTTGGTATGGTTCCTGAGGCAGGGGATGTTGATCGCCTGACCGGCATGCTGGGTCGCCCGCTGCGCTCCTATCGCGACTTCGCAGCCGAGATCGCTGCGTCGGCCTGATGAGTGTGCGCCGCGGCGGGCGGCGAGCCGTCCCGCCCCATCGCTCTGCCGCCAGTATGCCGCCCTCGCGCCGGTCACGATACGGCCCGCCATTCGCGGATTGAACGACACCGCATCAAGCGATCGCAGCTCGGCTTCCGACCGGATTACGGCAAGCGTCGCCGGCGACCTGCCTGGCGTCAGTCACGCGATGCGTACAGCCCCGAGAGAAGCGGAGCGTGGGCGGCGAGCCTGCGGGATACGAACTCGGTGAAGAGCCGCACGCGCTTCGTCTTGCGTGTCTCCCCCTGCGTGAGAAGCCAGAGCGCCCCATGCATGGGCAGGTCGGTGCCCGGCACCCTCACCAGCAGGGGGTCGGCATCTCCGACGAAGCACGGCAGTTTCGTCATCCCGATCCCTTGCCGTACAGCAACGATCTGCGTCTCGGCGTCCGGGCTCCTGAACGGAACTTCCGTGGTGTGAACTTCTCCCGCGCGCGCCCAGTCCGGAATTCCATGGTTGTCTATGACGATCCACCGGATGGGATCAGGCGCGCCAGCATGCCACGCGGCCAGTCGATCGCGGGACATGTAGACGGCGCTGAACAGCTCCGGCCCCTTCAGGCCGTGCAGATTGAGCGGCAGGGTTTTGCGGTTGGCGACAATGCGGATCGCGACGTCGGCCTCTCGGTTGGTCAGATTCGCCACCTCGCCGGTCGACGAGATTTCCATCTCGATGTCCGGATGCAGACGCGCGAAGTCGGCGAGATCCGGCATGAGCAGGTGTGTGGCGAGGAACGGTGGAAGCGTCACCCGCAAAAGCCCGCGCGCGCTCTGGTCGCGACCGAAGACGCGCGTCTCCAGCAAATGCGACGACGCCTCCATCTGGTGCGCGAGATCGAGGACCTCCTCGCCCGCAGCCGTCAGGCGGTAGCCCGAAGGCAGCTTCTCGAACATCTGCGCGCCCAGCCGCTCCTCCAGTTGGGCAATGCGCCGCAGCACGGTCGAGTGATTGACCCCGAGGCGCTCGCCGGCAGCCCGCACCGAGCCTGCGCGCGCGACGGCTAGAAAGTAGCGAACGTCATGTATGGACGGCCCCTCTTAGGCAAGAGGCAATTAGCAGATACGGCGCAAGTCTGGAGCGGTCATGTATTCGGCCTTTGATGCGGTCGATTTGTTGACCGCTGGCCCTCATGTATGGACGGCCCCTCTTAGGCAAGAGGCAATTAGCAGATACGGCGCAAGTCTGGAGCGGTCATGTATTCGGCCTTTGATG